>JAVEEA010000132.1 GCA_030840675.1 Pyrinomonadaceae bacterium | reverse complement strand
GTGTTCCCTTATACGCTGCGCATCGTTTCCGACATCACCGAGTCTAACGGTTCGTCGTCGATGGCCAGTGTGTGCGGCGGTATTCTTTCCTTGATGGACGCGGGTGTGCCGTTGAAAGCTCCGGTCGCGGGCGTGGCGATGGGTCTGGTAATGGAGGGTAATAAGTATGCCATCCTGACAGACATCGCCGGCGCTGAGGACCATTACGGTGACATGGACTTCAAAGTAACCGGTACCAAGGACGGCATTACGGCACTCCAGATGGACATCAAGATCGCCGGCATTAACGCGCAGATCATGGCGGAAGCTTTGGAGCAAGCGCGAAAGGGCCGGCTGCATATTCTCGGGGTAATGGAACAGGCGATTGCTGAACCGCGCGCCGATATTTCCGCCCACGCTCCGCGCATTATCCAAATCAAGATCAACCCGGACAAGATTCGCGACGTGATTGGACCAGGCGGCAAGATGATCCGAGCCCTGGTTGAGGAGACGGGCGCGAAGATTGACGTCTCCGACGATGGCACGATCTCGATTGCCACGGCGAGCGGCGAAGCAGCCGAGGCCGCGGTGGCGCGCATTCGCGGAATCACGGCCGAGGCAGACATTGGCCAAAACTACCTGGGTACAGTCTCCCGAATCGTCGACTTCGGCGCATTCGTGGAAATCTTCCCGGGAACCGACGGTTTGCTTCACATTTCCGAGATTGCCGATCGGCGCGTGAAGGATGTCCGCGACGAGTTGAAGGAAGGTCAACAGATCATGGTCAAGTGCATCGGCAAGGAAGGAAACAAGATCAAGCTTTCACGGAAAGCGGTCTTGCGCGATGAGGACCGCAAAGCCGAGACCGCCGGTGCTGGAGAAACCGAGTAATTCATCCTTTAGTTTCCTGGATGAATTTAAGCTCACAGAAGTAAGACCCAGGGAGGTTTGCCGATAACGCAAACCTCCCTTTTTATTCAGTTTAGATTGCCTCTCCCAGCGTCGAAAATGGAATCCCTTCCGCATTAGGCATCTTTCCTTATCAACCAGCGAAACCGTTAGCTGCGTCGCCAGCGAAACCAGGTTATTCAAAAGCATTTCGACGCCGCGGTAAACTAATAATAACGTTGAGGCGTTTCCGGCAGCTGGGCCAGGGAAAGATACGAGGAGGAACTTCAAACCGATGACAAGTCGAGCTTTTCGCCCAATTGCTGCGATTCTGAGCATCATGCTTCTGTCCGGAGCGCCGACACATGCGGCGCCGGTGGCCATTAGCCAGGTGATTCAGGTAATTGGCAGCTATCAAAACCCTCCAGAGCTTCGGCTCCGCAGTGTTTCTCAAAACACAAATTCCTCGGTGGATGAAGGTGACGGCCCCTCGCCAATAGCGTCGACTGCGCAACAGTCAGCGGCTGGTGACGTTGTCGAAATTCCCGACGCCACCGCCGCCGCCGGTGTGGCGCCGAGCGATTCGAGCGACAGTCTGCTGGCCGGCGTTGCTGTTAGTGCCGACCCGCAGGGAGGCGTGGACGTGGTGGACCAGGGAGACGTCGAGGGCACCATTTGCGACTGCGGCGAGATCACGGTGCCGGGTGGCGGATTCCCCAAATGGCCGCTGCTATTCCTGGCAGCGATTCCATTCTTCTTCATTCACGGTTGCGACCACTGCGACACCCCTACGCCGACACCGACGCCTCCTGGCACTCCGGAAGTTCCCGAGCCCGCTTCGCTGCTGTTGTTTGGCACCGGACTGGCAGCGTTCGGCGCCGGCTTGCGTAGACGTTATGCACGCGTCAAACTCGCGGCGCAGTTGCAGACCACGGAGGAGGGCTAAACAACATGTCGCAAGCAACTAATAGCAGGCGCAGAGCCTACGTCAAATTCGCTTTTGCCGCGCTTCTCGCGCTGTCATTTTGCGTCGCCCATCCCTCCGCGACGGCTTACGCCAAGAAGCGGAAGCTCGCGAAGTATGGTTCCATCAAGATTCTCAGCACTCCTGGCGGTTTGCCAATCGAGATTGACGGGAAACCTGAAGGCGTGACGAGTGTCGATTACCGTTCCTTTGATCGTGACCCCGGCGTACACACTGTCGTCATCACTTTGCCCAACGGACAAAGGTGGACGCGTGAAATTGATCTGGAAGCTGGTCGCATCAAGTGCGTCGCCATTAACTTCCGCTCGTCGCCTGTGGTCAAGTCGCCATGTCCCTATCCCGTGAGCCTGGCTGTGGACGCGGAGTACAATGAAGGCGACATCATTACCTTCACTGCTGATACGGCGTACAACGGCAGCGCTCAACTTAACTACACCTGGAGCGTCAGTCCAAACAATGCGAAGATTTTGAGCAACGTCGAAAACAAAATCACGGTTGACTCGACCGGCCTTGGCGGCCAGCGTGTCACCGCAACTTTGGTAGTCGACGACGGCTCAGGCGACGCTGCTTGCCGGCAAACGGCGCAGGCTTCTACCTCGGTTCGGCCGCCCGAACATCATGAGAATCCTTCGCGACAGTTTGACGTCTGCTGCAGTTGTTCGTTTGACGATCAAAAGGCGCGGCTCGATAACCTTGCCGTGGAACTGCAAAACGATCCGTCAACCACCACCTACGTGATCGCCTATGGTGGCCGCGCCAGCCGCATCGGCGAGGCAGACTTGCTGGGCGCACGTGCCCGCGACTACCTGGTGACGCAGCGTGGCATCGACCAGTCTCGCATCGTTGTGCTCAATGGTGGGTTCCGCGAAGAAGACTGCGTTGAGTTGTTCATCGTACCGCGTGGAGCAACCCAGCCGTTGCCGACTCCGACGGTCCAGCCGGGTGATGTCAGGCCCGCAAGTTCGACTGGTCGACCGGGGCGTCGCCGCCGCGGCCGAGGCTGATTCGTCAGTAGTAATCCAATAACCAAAGGAGGCAGGACGCCAGTCTTGCCTCCTTTGGCTTTTGTTGCGACCCACTTACCAGCTGGAATTTTGAAACACTTAATAGACGTTTATACGCGAGCTAACGCACATACCGGACCCTTGTGAACATGCAATATTCAAACTTCAGGTAGAAAGGAAGACTATGGGCGCCATCAAAAACTTGATAGAAGCCAACGAAAAGGCCCGTAAAGAAGGATGCTCCACGCTACCCGATCCGCAACCAGGCTTGCGAACGGGAACCAGCATTGAGCAGCGACTCGACCCACTTTGTATTGCCGAGCTACCCGAGCCGTCCGATGATAGTCGGCAAGTGCCCGGTCCGGTTGGCAGCGTCTCCGGCGCCCTTTCCAGCTGAGACGCCACCTAGAAACAAGAATTGACGCAGGTCCAGCCCTGTGGTAACAATCTCACAACCCCTTTTTCAATTTCATCAATTCCCCCTATTTCAAACCTGAGGAGGGCTCGATATGGGAGACGATGGCGATGGTGGCGGCGGCAGCGCAGGCGTAGTCGCGGTCCTGGTGATTTTCGTGATCTTGATTCTGGCCGCGGTGTTTGTTTTTAGAGGACGCTTGTTTGGCGGTGGCGGCACACAGAAGATTGATGTCAACGTGCAGACGCCGAGCAAGTAGCAGACTGTTTGAGTCAGGCTTAGGTAAAAAACAGTCGCGCGTGGACGCGGATCAGATCGAAAATCTCTGTCAGTCTTTTTTTACATTCGCGCTATCCGCGTTAGTACGCGACTAAGTCTGTTCCATGTGCGAATTCCGCGAAGGTGAGAGGAGCGCTTCGGTGCTCCTCTTTTCGTTTCACGGAAAGGGCTGCTAGACTCGTCCTTCGCGATCACCATTCATTGTTCACCATTTGCCGATTCATGACAGCTCCAAACATTGAAACCATCGTCTCCCTCGCCAAGCGGCGTGGGTTTGTTTTTCCCTCTTCCGATATTTACGGCGGACTTGGCAGTGCGTGGGACTACGGTCCGCTGGGCGTCGAACTCTGCAATAACGTTAAGCAGGCCTGGTGGCGCTGGATGGTCTATGAACGCGACGACATCGAAGGTCTCGACTCGTC
>JAVEEA010000119.1 GCA_030840675.1 Pyrinomonadaceae bacterium | reverse complement strand
CCCAAAGCAGCGCGATGGCGCGTGCCCAAATCGCGCGAAAGCCGCGGATTCAAAGTTAACGGAAGAAAGCACGAAGCAGCTGCGACGCGATGCCGGCGGACAATCACGGCGCCGTCGTGGAGCGGCGACTCCGTATTGAAAATGCTGAGCAGCAAATCGTAACTGAGTTCGGCGTCGAGTTTTACTCCACCGTCGATAATATTTTTCAGGCCAATGTTACGCTCGATCACAATCAGCGCTCCGGTTTTGGTAGACGCGAGCGTAGTAGCCGCCAGCACGATTTCGTCGTAAACGCCTTCGCCGAATTGTCCGAGTTGGCGGCGGGTAAAAGGCAGCCGGAAGCGATTTCCGAAAGTGATCAGCGCCTGCCGGATCTCATTTTGGAAGAGCACGATGATGGCGACGCCGATGTAGAGCAGCCCGCCACGCAGGATGAAGGCGAGGGTGGCCAGGTCTTCTTTTACGGCGAACCAATAGAGGAGGGCGAACGCTCCGAGCGCGGCGGCCATCGGAGCGGCACGAGTGCCGCGAACCAGCTTCAAAACCGCATACACAAGCAAGAACACCAAGATAACATCCGCGAGATTGCGCGGCTCACTTAGTCTTCCCAGGTATTCCGTGTATGGCAGTAGTAACAACATCTAACAGTTTCCGGCCCGTACCTCTTTTTTCGATTCAGCAGCTGCAATGTCGTTTCACCAACCGTAAGCTGACTCAGCCAGCGTGCTCCGCGCATTCAACCTTTTTACTATGACTGGCGCGCGCTGTTTCCAAGAAGATCAATTCGACTTTCGGCTCGGCCTCCCGGATCAATTCTTCGATCTCTTCGTTGGTCTTTTCGACGTCGTCGGTAACCAGATCGTCCTTCAGGTTGACGTGCGCGTTAATCAGAATTTGTCTGGGGGCCAGATGCATTGTCAGGAGTTCGATCACCTTGACGACATTCGGATGGCTTTCGATCGCCTGCCTGATCGCTTGCCGGCTCTTGGGGTTGGCAGCTTCGCCCAGCAGTAATCCGCGCGAAGTGCGCGCGAGCACAAAAGCGACGACCGCCAACACCACGCCGATAAGTATTGACGCGAGGCCGTCCCAATAGGCGCCTCCCCCTGGGCCGCTGTGATACTCAGTCAACAGCAGTCCCGTGGCGGCAATCACGATGCCGAGCAGTGCCGCTGAATCTTCAAAGATCACCGTCTTCGCCGTAGGGTCTTTCGACTCCCGCAAGTACTCAAAAAACGTCAGGCCGTCGTGATGCGCTTCCTTGTTTTCCTGGTAGATCGCGAGCGCGATCGAGCAGCCCTCCAGGACAAAAGAGATACCCAGCACGAGGTAGGCCCACTTCAAATTTTCCGGCGCGTGTGGGTGTCTTAGTTTGACTATGCCTTCATAGATCGCATAGGTCGATCCCACTCCGAAAATGAACATCGCCGCTATGAAAGACCAGAAGAACCGCTCCTTGCCGTGTCCAAACGGATGTTTGCGCGAAGCGGGCTTCTTAAAAAAGCGCAACCCGAGCAGCAAAAACACCTGGTTTGTGGTGTCGGCCGCCGAATGCAGCGCCTCGGCCATCATGCCCGAGGACCCGGTGACGAGTGCGGCCGCAAGTTTCAAGATCGCAATTACTGCGTTAGCAACCAGCGCACCCAGTACTGCCAGCATCAACTATTTCCTTCGGTTATGAAATGGATCGCTCCGCTTGGATTATCTCGGAAAAACAAGAGGGTGGCAATGGCGACAGGAGTTGTGGAGCGCTCGGGTTAGGATGTTGCTACTCGTTGGGCCAAACAGCGAAACGCCGCGCTCTGAATTTATCAAAGGCGCGGCGTTTGGTTTTTAGCAGCGTTTTTTAGTGTGGTCTACACTGCTGATTGCCAGGTTGCGGAACACAACTGCCAATCGAGGGCACAACCACACATATGGTCACCGAATTGTCGGAAGTGTTGGGATCGCTCGCGGTTCCCGAGGTCCCAGCGCCAAAACCACAGAAAGTTATGTCTGGATGCGGCGAACCAAAGTTGGGTAGCTGACCTGTGACAGATACGGAAACGCTCCCGCCAGCAGCGAGCGTGCCAACATCGCAGCTGAAACTAGTGCCGTTGAAGGTACAGCTTCCCTGGCTCGTAGTCACGGAAGCTATGGTTATCCCTGTGCTGCCGCCGACCATCACTCCGTCCGTTGAGTCAGGGCCATTGTTCACAACACCGACGTTGTAAAAGGCCGTTGACTGGTAGGTTGAACCGGACCCTGAAATATGCAGGTCAGCGACTTGAGCCTGAGCTGAGCTACCGACCAATGTAACAATGGTAACAAGCATAACTGCGAAAACAATACCGATTGATCTTCTCATTTTTCTCCTTCGAAGGTTGGGCTTTTTGCATTAGATGGCAAGTAGTGACACCAGTTCCTGTCAACATCTGGCCGTGAAGAGAGAATCCCCCCGCAAACGTGAGAGCTGTTAATTCTCGCTGAGTGTCCGCACTATCAAACTGGCGGCTGGACTCTATAACTCTATGGAAAAAGGGTCTGTGCGTTGACGCACATAAGGTGAGAATCTCGGTGGGACTTTCGCGCGCAGTGTTGTCACTTGCAACATTGATAGAGCATTACCAAGGAGCTGATAGTTCAGGGTGATTAAGTCGTCGCCATTCAACTGGGAGACTCCTACGCCCCTCACCTGCGGCTCGTGCGCAGGAATACTAACTCGCTTTCGCTTTCGGTTGGCGCCTGATTCTGCCGCTTTGCAGAAAGCCGACTAACAAGCCTTGCGCATCGACCACGGCGAGTGAGCCGACGCCATTCTGTTTCATAATCGCCTGCGCGTAAGCGAGCGCGACGTTTGGCGCGACGATAAAAGCTGCCTCAACCGGACGCATCACGGTCAATATTCGTGTTGTGGGCCAGCGCTCACGCGGGAGGGCTTTCAAGTCTGCGAGCGAGAGGATGCCGTGGAGTCGCCCGTTGACCGCGACTGGAAAAGTTGTTTGCCGGTGGAGGGGCAGAAAGTCGTCCACCAGTTTCGTAACTGTGAGCGTTGGTTCGAGTGCGAGCGGCTGCGACATCGCGTCAGCTACGGTGGCCACGCGGAGATCGCGCGCGCTCTTAACTACCTTGCTTGCCGTGTCAACCAGGAATAGTCCGACCAGGATGGACCAGCCGCCCATGAAGTATGGTTGGGCCGCGCGCCAGTTTGGCGCGACTATAATGTAGACGCCGAACAGAATCAGCACCCCGCCGATCAGGATCCCGCAAATGCCGGACTTGCGCGTGGCGTCAACAATGTCGCCTGTGCGGCGCCAGAGTAGTGCCCGCAACACGCGCCCGCCGTCGAGCGGATAACCCGGGAACAAATTGAAAAGAGCCAGCAGCAAGTTGCCGGAACCTATCAAGAAAAAGACCACCACCGTCGCTTCGTAATTTCCCAGCGCGGCGATCTTGGCGCCGGCGAACGCAAGCAGGGCAAACACAAAACTGGACGCTGGACCAGCGAAGGCAATGCGGAATTCCGCGCGCGGATTTTGTGGCTCTGTTTTCAAACGCGCCAGACCGCCGAAGGGATGCAGGACGATCTCTTCAATCTCAATGCCCTCGGCGCGGGCCATCAGGGCGTGGGAAAGTTCATGGCCGAAGACGGACAGGAAAAGGCCGGCGGTCGTGAGCAACCCGAGCAGCCAGGCGGTGACTTGCGAGTGTGGCGGCAGGTTTACATTGCCAACTTGAATCGCGTGAGTATGCAGGTTGCTGGCGATCAGCCAAACGCTGAGGGCGAACACGGCAAACCAGCGATAGTCAATACGGACCGGAATGCTGTAAACGCGAGCGATAGTCAGTTGTCGTTTGAAGAATTCCGGAAAGGGCATGTCAGACGAGTGCTAATATTTTTAACGAAAGCTCCCGGAGGTTTCTCAAAGGACGCAAGTTACGTGGCCTGCATAGGTGGGAGCTAGAAAGCGCCGCTGGCGCGTTCCCAATCAACCTCCCAAAGGACCACCGGCTGCTGGCGATTTTTGACGGTGATGGGTTCGCGCGGCTTAAGTTTGTAGCGGCTGCGCGCGGCTTTGGCGGTCGCGTCGCTGATCAAAATTTGGCCGCCCTGCGCATTTGATTCGAGACGTGACGCGGTGTTTACCGAATCGCCGATCGCTGTATATTCACTGCGCCGTTCGGATCCGATATAGCCTACCGTTACTTCGCCAGTATGCAGGCCGATGCCGACGCCAACTTCCGCCAGTCCCTCCTCGCGCAATTCCACGTTGATACCGAGCAACCGCCGTTGCATGGCGACGGCGGCGTTGAGGGCGTTAGCCGCGTCTTCCGGCGTGGTCGTCGGCGCGCCAAAGAGTGCCATCAGACCGTCGCCAAGGTATTTATCCAGCGTGCCGCCATGAGCGAAAATAATGTCAGTCATAGCGGAGAAATAGCGATTGAGCAGGCCGACGATCTTTTCCGGCGGTGCGTGTTCGGAGATGCGCGTGAAGCCGCGGATGTCGGCGAAGAGAATCGTGATGGTTTGGTTAACGCCGCCGAGCTTGAACGAGTCCGGGTTCTCGAGTATCTGTTGGACCACGTATTCCGGCAGGAAGCGGCTGTAGTTTGCGCGGGCGACTTCTTCGCGGGCGAGCCGTTCGTGCGCGCGCGCGTTTTCTACGGCGATCGCTGTTTGCGCGGCGACGGCGCTGATCAACTCGAGATCATCCGGCTTGAAGGCCGCGAACGGATCGAGTCGATCGGCGTAGATGGCGCCGTGTACGCGCGACTCACCGATGAGTGGCGCGCAGATGGTGGAACGCACGCCCTGCGAGACAATCGAGTCCACTCCCGCAAACTCTTCATCCGACGCGGCGTCCTGCGACAGCAACGCCACGCGGTCCTTCATCACTTTCCGCGTAATCGTACGGCCGATGGACAACTTGCGTGCGTGGTTGTTCAGGCTTTCATCGCGGGCACGCATCGCGATCGGATTTAGTTTCACATCTTCAGGGTTCTCGGTGCCGTTGCCTTCCGCCAGCAGGGCCACCACGCGATCGGCGGGAGTAGAACGAAAAATCACATCGGTCGCCTTGGCGAAAATGGCTTCGAGGTCGAAAACGGAACTGAGGGTCTTGCTCATTTCATACAACGCCGAGAGTATGTTTGCCTTTCGCTGGAGCGCCTCGAGCACCTTGTCACGCGCGGGACTGGTCGGCGCCGCAGCGGTAACCACGTCGGGCTTTGAGTGCAGCATGGTGCGCATCACGTCGTTGGCGGAGACGACGAGTTGCGTATGGCCCAGCGGCTTGTCGTCGTAGCGCACATCGGTGGTGCGTTCTTCGGCGCGTTGTTCAAACCTGAGCGTGCTGGCGCCAATGGTAACGCGATCGCCGTTTTTCAACTGGTGCTCATAATGAGCGTCGCCATTAACGAACACCTTGTTAGCACTGCGGCGCAGTTCGCCATTGATCATGGCGCCATCGACGAGCGTAAACGATCCAGCTTCGGCCGCCGCGACATGAGCGTGATAACGGGAGGCGCGCGGATCGTCCAGCACAATGGAATTGTCCGGAGCGCGGCCTATGGTGCAATTGCCGTTGGGCTGAAAAGCGTATTCCCACTGGCGGCCGCTGGCGTCGGTGATCTTCAGAAGTGCCATGATGAATCAATCAAGAGTTGGAAAACAGCACGAGGTAGACGATGAATTTTGGAAGATAGTAACTGCGACTATTCAACGTCGATCCTAACATGGTTTAGCCGTGACGACTAAATACTTGAGTGCTTACGAAAATACAATTGCAGGGCGCGATGAAACCGGACGTCCAATCTCGCATGCAATGATTTACCTGGGTGCCGGCCAGTTGCCCCGACCGCGCATAACCTCTACTGATGCCGAAGGGAATTTCCAGATTACCGAGCTTGATGCGTTGGCATACAGCCTCAGCGCTGCCGCTCCAACTTATGTTATGGCGCCACGCGAGCCTAACAGCCCCACTCCGTTTTATCGTATCGGTGAAAACGTCACTATCAATCTGATCAAGGGCGGCGTAATTACCGGCACCGTCACCTCCGCGGACGGCGAGCCACTAGTCCAGGCGAAATCTGCCGCCTGGTCGCTACTGGTCGTTAGCCCGCGTTGCTGGTCCTGACGAACCGCGGTCGGCCAGCAGACTGCGAACGGCCGAGGCAGTCGAGACCCGCGCGCAAATCCGACGCGCCGCGGAGGCTGCGAAGTTGACGGTTGAGTTTAAGCCTTGTCAGAACGTTGTTGGATACAGGTTCCCCTCAAGAAGTAGCCGCGACAAGACCAATGCAATGCGTTTGCGTTGATCCAATGTACGCAATCGCTCTTACCCGTCTCATCGCTACTAATCATTGAAAGTCAAGGCTGAAAACGGCAGGTGCTTGACTCACTTTGCAGGTGCTCCACGTTCGTCCGTGAATAGCTTGACGCTGAGCAAGACCAGTTGCTAGACTCAAAACACTTACCTATAAGGGCCCGGCGCATACTGCGTCGCTCGGATTTCCCCCAGACCCGCGCGTGCGGCGCAGTCTGATTTTCAAACTCAATGGAGGTGCTGCGGTGGGCTTCAAAGTCGGCCAGAAGGTTGTTTATCCAAATCACGGTATTGGGACCATCGAGCAGATCGAGCAGAAACAAATAGGGGCGACCTTGCTGCCTTTTTACACGCTTCGTCTCGCTGCGAACAACTCCCTCGTACTCGTTCCTGTCTCCAACGCAACGGAAGTCGGTCTCCGCTCACCGATATCTTCCGGCGAATGCGAAATGCTTTTCAAAGTGCTGGGGGACGACTTCTCGTTTCCCGCCAATGATTGGAAAGATCGCTTTAAGGACTTCTCGGAAAAAATGCGCACTGGCGATATTTTTGAAGCCGCGGATGTTCTCAAACACCTGACCTACCTCAGTCATCTCAAGCCGCTTTCGTTCCGAGAGCAGCGCATGCTCGAGCGCGCCCGTTATCTGGTGATTTCGGAATTGGCTGCCGTTTGTCGCCAGCCCGAGTGCAACATCGAACCGCGCGTCGAACAGGCGCTTACGCGCGCTTGCGCCAAGCACGATCGCAGGCCGGCACGCGCGCGCGCCGCCGGGGCTGCCGCCGGTCACTGACCGTTATCGCCGCGAAACGGGAAATCTCCTCAGTCTTCAATATCATTTACTTGCCACTGGTGGCGTGCGGGGGAGGTGTGTTTCTGGACCACGCCCAGCATGCTATAATCCCGCACCTGAATCAGGTTCCGCGTTTATCAATGGACACACCAGTCGGTAATCTCACCCGAATTTCCCCGCGACGAGCTTATCCCGCTACGCTGTTTTCATGATTTCACTGCTCAAACTGCTCGCGATCCTGCTGCTCGTTGCGACGAACGGATTTTTCGTAGCGTCCGAGTTTGCGTTGGTTTCAGTGCGGCGCGCCCGCCTCGAGTCACGCGCGGCCGCCGGCAGTAAAAACGCCGATGCCGCGCTGCGGCTGATTGATAATCCCACTATTTTTATTTCGGCCGTCCAGTTTGGTATCACCCTGGCATCACTCGCGCTCGGTTGGATCGGCGAACCGACACTCGCCGCACTACTCGAACCCGTTGCTTCGGCCATAGCTTCGGAAGGGCGGGCGGGCTACATCGCGCACGTGATAGCAATCGTGATCGCGTTTTCCTTGATCACTTTTCTGCATATTGTCCTGGGTGAGTTGATGCCTAAGATGGTCGCGCTCGAACGCGCCGACCGCATTGCTCTTTTCTGCGCCCGTCCCCTCGAGTTGTTCGCGAGAGTTTTCAAGGCGCCGCTTTGGATTTTCAACACGGTAGGCGCAAACCTGGGCCGGCTGATTGGCCTGAAATCAAATCTTGATCACGCCGCCGTCTACACCGAGACTGAGTTGCGCCAGTTGATCGACGTGGCGCGTGATAGCGGGTACTTGCGCGCGGAAGAACGTCGCTTGATACATCGCGTGTTTGAGTTTTCCGATACGCTGGTGCGCGAAGCCATGGTGCCGCGTACCGCGATGGCCGCAATCCCGAGCGACAGTACGCTGGAAGAGATTGCCCGAGCCTTTGAAAAGTTTCGTTACTCGCGCTTGCCCGTCTATCGCGAATCGCTTGACGATGTAATTGGTTTTGTACATAGCAAGGACGTGATGCCCTGCCTCCTGCGACCGCGGGCGTTTCGCTTGGAGGGCGTGCTACAGCCGCCGCTTTATGTGGTTGATACGGCGCGCCTGGAGGATGTACTTCGGCAGATGCAGAGGGCCAAGGCTCACTTCGGCTTCGTCGTCGATGAACATGGCGGCATTGAAGGCATCATCACGCTGGAAGACTTGCTGGAGGAAATCGTAGGTGACATTTCCGACGAACACGACGAAGAAGTTAATGAACAGGTCGTGTTGCTTGAAGACAGGAAATATTTGTTGGCTGGCGGGCTTGCGGTGCGTGACCTGAACCGCCGACTCAAGCTGACGCTTCCGGAATCTGAAAGCTATACGACGATAGCCGGCTTTCTGATGACAGAAGCGGGCCACGTACTCAAGCCGGGTGATGAGATCAAATACAATGGTTTGCGCTTTGAAGTTGATCGCGTCGAGCGCCGGCGCGTAATCACCGTGCGACTTGAATTGCCCCCTGCTGCCGAGGTTACTCGCCCCGCGAACGTCGGTGAAGCGCAGAGTGCCGGCTAAGGGCGCCCGCTCCCGATCATGCCACTTCGATTCCTACGGTGACGATGTTAAAGTTACCGCGCCGCTAAAATCGCAAATAAATTCCGGTGGGGCCAAACAAGATGAGCTGGATTGAGGAAATTCACGCGCGCGAAATTCTGGATTCACGTGGCAACCCCACGATTGAAGCAGAGGTAACTCTGGTTGGCGGCGAAGTGGGCCGCGCCGCCGTACCTTCCGGCGCCTCCACCGGGGAGCATGAGGCGGTCGAGTTACGCGATGGCGACAAACAGCGTTACGACGGGAAGGGTGTGCTAAAAGCCGTACGCAATGTCAACGAGATCATCGCCCCGGAGATTTGCGAATTCGACGCACTCGATCAGGCGGAAGTTGACAGTGCACTGATAGCGCTTGATGGTACGCCGAACAAATCCAGGTTGGGCGCAAACGCTCTGCTGGCCGTCTCGCTGGCCACGGCGCGCGCTGCTGCCGTTTACCTCGAAGTACCGCTTTACAAATATCTCGGTGGCCCCAACGCCCGTACGCTGCCCGTGCCGATGATGAACATCATCAACGGCGGGGCGCACGCCGACAACAATGTCGACTTCCAGGAGTTCATGATCGTGCCCGTGGGCGCGGAGAGTTTCAGCGAAAGCTTGCGCCTGGGAACAGAAATTTTTCACACGCTCAAGGCGGTGCTCAAAAAGAAAGGGTACGCGACCAGCGTCGGCGATGAAGGCGGCTTCGCCCCTAACCTGCGTTCCAATGAAGAGGCGATCGAAACGATCCTCGAAGCGATCACTCAAGCTGGATATGCCCCGGGCAAGGATTGCCTGCTGGCACTAGATCCGGCGGCGAGTGAGTTTTACGACGGCAGTTCTTACGTTTTTAAAAAAAGTGATCAGCGCAAACTCTCCAGCGACGAAATGGTCGCGTTCTGGAAGAACTGGGTTGCGGACTATCCCATCATCTCGATTGAAGATGGCATGGCTGAAAACGATTGGACGGGTTGGAAGGCAATGACTGACGCGTTGGGCCAGCGCATTCAACTTGTCGGTGACGATCTGTTTGTAACCAACACCGAGTTTCTGCGTAAAGGAATCGAGTTGGGAGTCGCGAATTCAATCCTGATCAAAGTCAACCAAATTGGTACCTTGACTGAGACGCTGGACTGCATCGAACTGGCCAAGACCAACGGACGTACGGCAGTCATCTCGCACCGTTCCGGCGAAACTGAAGATCCGTTTATTGCTGACCTTGCGGTCGCAACCAACGCGGGCCAAATCAAGACTGGTTCGCTGTCACGAACTGATCGCATTGCGAAATACAATCAATTACTTCGCATCGAAGAAGATTTGCGTGGCGCCGCACGCTTTCCCGGACGCGCTGCGTTTCGTCAGACTCAATCTGTCAGGGAGGTTGCTGCCAGGAGTTAGCGGCAAGGAACGACCGATGACGGAAGCACGGGAACGCCAGTGGCAGCAAGGCGCATACACCATCAGCACCGATGATCGCCTGCTCGATCTTCAGGTCATTCACGACTTCATTTCCAATCAATCTTACTGGGGCCAGGGCCGCACGCTCGCCGTCGTGCAGCGCGCGCTCGACAACTCTCTAAATTTCGGTCTTTACCAAGACGCACAGCAGATCGGTTTTGCGCGCGTGGTCACTGACTACGCAACGTTTGCCTGGGTCGCTGACGTTTTTATCCTGCCCGCTTATCGTGGACGCGGACTCTCGAAATGGTTAATGGAAATTATCCTGTCGCATCCGGAGCTACAGGGGTTTCGGCGCTGGGTACTCGCCACGAAAGATGCGCACGGCTTGTATGAGCGTTTCGGTTTCATTCCGCTGCATCGTCCCGAGCGTTGGCTGGAACGTCCCGACCGGAATATGCAGGAGAGTCCTGATTACTGGCAGAGCGATGAAGTGAGCTAGCAGACTAATCCGGGGTTTACTTTGAATAAAAAAAACGGACCACTGGCGCTGATCATCATTGACGGCTGGGGCTATTCTCCGCGGCGCGAGGGGAATGCCATCGCCCTGGCGGCTACGCCTTACTACGACGAACTCTGCGAAAAGTACCCACAGACTTTGCTCGAAGCCTCGGGCACGCGCGTCGGTTTACCTGCGGGCGTGATGGGCAATTCCGAAGTAGGTCATTTGAATATTGGCGCCGGACGCGTTATCCGCATGGATGTTTCGCGAGTAGATCACGAGATTGCTACCGGGGAGTTTTTTCGTAACGAAGTTTTGCTTGCGGCGATCGACAGTGCCAAAAAAGGTGGCAAGGCGCTCCACCTGATGGGCCTGCTATCCGACGGCCAAGTCCATTCGTCCCAGGAGCATCTTTATGCTCTGCTGAGGCTGGCCAGGCAACGCGGCCTCGAGCGCGTCTATGTTCACTGCTTCCTTGACGGCCGCGATACTCCGCCGTCCTCCGCGCCGCGCTACCTGGCCCAATTGCAAATGAAGCTGGCGGAGATCGGTTGCGGTGAGATCGCTTCGCTCGTCGGACGTTATTACGCCATGGACCGCGACCAGCGCTGGGAACGAACGGAACGTGCCTACGATTTATTGGTGCGGGGCAAAGGCCAACCTACGAACGATCCG
>JAVEEA010000066.1 GCA_030840675.1 Pyrinomonadaceae bacterium | reverse complement strand
ATTTGGGCGAAGTGCTGGCCGGATTTGAAACGGTGATCATCCCCGAGATGAACCTGGGCCAGCTCGCGACGATGGTGCGCGCAAAGTATTTGGTGGACGCGATTCCTTTTTCGAAAGTGAAAGGTCGCCCCTTCCAAATTCGCGAGATCGTCCGCAAGGTAGAAGAGTATTTGTAAACCAGGCAGAAGCCCGACCGTCAGTGAGGGCCCGGTTTCCGACGTATGGCAAATTCCCATATGAACCACCGGTCAGTGCAGGATACCTACGCGGAAGGTTTGCGTTACTTGATGGGACAAGGAACCCTGAACAATACGCTCGCGCAACTTACCCGCGACCTAAGGGAACACGAAATTGATTATATAGTTATTGGAGCGGTCGCCCTGCTAGCTCACGGCTATCCGCGGTTCACTGAAGATATCGATCTGGTGATGACTCCTGACGGGCTGGAAAAGTTTCATCGAGAACTAATCGGTCTGGGATACGCTCCGGCTTTTCCGGGTGCAAAAAAGCGGCTGCGTTCGACGAGGGACGGGATCTCTATTGAAGTAATGACCACCGGCGAATATCCGGGCGACGGTAAACCGAAACCTGTTTCTATGCCCGTACCCAATTCGGCCTCCATTGAAATTGATGGAGTGCAATTTGTCACGCTGGAAAAGTTAATCGAGCTGAAATTGGCTTCCGGCACGGCGCCGCATCGGCTCAAGGACTTAGCGGACGTGCAGGAATTGATAAAGTTTCGGGCGCTGGACAAAAACTTTGCGGAACGACTTGATCCTTACGTTAGGGAAAAGTTTTTGGAGTTATACGAGGCCGTAGCGCAAAGTAAGGAATGAGATACGCGTCCCACCCTTCGCGTTTAGAATTTGATTATGAGCACTGAAGTACAACTCATGACCGCTGATGAGCTGCCGACAATCCCGGAAGACGGTTTTGTTTACGAACTCATTAAGGGAGAATTGATCAAAGTGTCTCCTCCTCCCGGTCATGAACATGGATTGGTGGCCATGAATATCGCCGGCCCGCTTTACGCGTACGTGAAGGAAAACCAGCTCGGCAATGTTTATGCGGCCGAGACCGGCTTCCTGATCGAGCAAAATCCTGACACAGTGAGAGCTGTTGACATCTCCTTTGTTAGACGCGAACGAATCGAGCAGGCGGGAAAGATCCAGGGTTACTGGAAAGGTGCACCTGATCTGGCCGTTGAGGTAAGCAGTCCCAGTGACACCGTAGGACGAATTGAAGGCAAAGTTGCTGAGTGGCTCGCAACCGGCACGCGACTGGTCTGGATCGTGAGTCCCAGGATGCATACCGTTACGGTTTATCGATCCCTGAGCGACATTGTGGTTCAGACGGAAGTCGACGTCCTTGACGGCGGTGACGTGGTACCAAACTTCCGCATGGCGGTAGCGGACATTTTTGCGCAAACCTGAAGCAGGCTGCTTAAGGAACTTCGTCGATGGCCCACAGTTCAAAGATTCTTCAGTGTGCGTTCGTGCTGGTACTCGGTATCACTTTGGCTTTAGGTATAGCAGCTAAGCCGGTGCCTGACTCGCCCCAGGCGGAACTGAAATTGGTACTGTCGAGTCCGACCATGATGCTCTGCCTCGGATCACCTCTGCCGCTGGAGATGCAGTTAATAAATCAGGGCGACCGCGAAGTCAGGATAGATAAGTCCGAACTCTGGACGGGGTTCTCGTATGGCTTTTCCAGACCGGATGGTTCCGGGGGCGGGGGTGGCGAGGCATCGAGCTGGATCTCCGACCGCGACGTGGTCGTGCTGAAACCCGGTGAAAATTATGTCAGCTCGTTTCAGTACCAACTCGCTGGTTCATTTTTCAAGGACGCTGGAGGCTACGTTTTTAAAACGAATTACCAGCACGTCTCTTCAAATGAGATTACTTTCGAACTATACGATTGCAACCCGCAATAATTCTTAGGAGCAATAATGAGCACAACCGGAAATGGTCACAATGGTAATGGCAACGGAAACCAGCCTATCGTCGAGGCGGTCTCGGCGGAGAGCGAAGTTGGCTCCGCGGTTTCAGGAAAGATCGCGCCGCCTCCGGGCCAACTGAAGAAGGCCGACTTTGTTTCCGATCAGGAAGTGCGCTGGTGTCCCGGCTGCGGCGACTACGCGATTCTCAACAACGTGCAAAAGGTAATGCCCGAGCTCGGCATCCCGCGCGAGAAGATCGTTTTCGTCTCCGGCATCGGCTGTTCGTCGCGCTTTCCCTACTACATGAACACTTACGGCTTCCATTCAATTCATGGACGCGCACCCGCCATTGCCACCGGGATCAAGTGTGCGAATCCGGACTTGAGTGTTTGGGTCATCACGGGCGACGGCGACGCACTCTCCATCGGCGGCAACCACTTCATGCATGCGATTCGTCGCAATCTCGACGTCAATTACATTCTGTTCAATAACCGCATCTACGGTTTGACGAAGGGCCAGTACAGCCCGACTTCGGAGTTTGGCAAGAAGACCAAGTCCACTCCGGTCGGCACCATCGACTATCCCATCAACCCGCTCTCACTGGCCATCGCCAGCGAGTCGACCTTCGTGGCGCGCTCGATCGATATCGATGTCAAGCACCTCGGCGTGGTGGTGGAAGCGGCGGCGCGACACAAAGGCATTTCGTTTGTCGAGGTCTACCAAAACTGCAACATCTTCAACGACCATGCCTTCGATTCGTTTGCCGAACGCAGCGTGCGTACGGACCGCGTGCTTTACCTCGAACACGGCAAGCCGATGATCTTCGGCAAAGACCGCAACCGTGGCATTCGCATGAACGGCGCGCATCCGGAAGTGGTGACGATTGGCGAGCAGGGGATAACTGAAAACGACCTGCTGGTCCATGACATCTACCTGAAGGACCCGTCCGTTGCCTTTATGCTGGCGCGCATGGAGCAGCCTGACTTCCCCCAGCCCGTCGGCATCTTCCGCGCGGTCGAGCGACCCACATACGAAGATATGCTGGTGGACCAGATCGACGCGGCCGTGGCGAAGTTTGGTCCCGGCAGTCTGGAAAAACTCATCAACAGCGGCGACACCTGGGTGGTTGAATAGACACCTTGAGACAAACCATTTGCAGAAACTAACCCCGTCAAAAAGTTAAGTCGCTCAGTTCCTCGTTTCGCAAGAACAAAACCGCGCGCCGTCGATAAGACTGCGCGCGGTTTTCGTCAAACCTCTGCTCTGGCTGTTTGCTAGAGCTGAAGCAGCTGGACCGTCACCGTATTGAGCAACGGGTTGTAAGTTAGTTTGAATACCAGGCTCGTGATCGTGGCGCTGGCCGTCGTACCTGAAGCGCTACTGGTTCCCGACCCGCTGCCTGATGTCGCCGCACTCTCCGTAGTTGTCGCCGTGGTCGTACTCGAACTCGTGCTGCCACGCGCCAGGTTGCCGACCACCGTGAAGGTAGCGGAGAACGCCTCGTTCTTCGGGTTGTTGAAGCGCAGGTTGCGCACCGCGGAGATTTCATTCGCAACCAGCGCGTTATCAGCGCCGAGCTTCGTGCTGTAATCCCAAACGGCGCCGACGCCGGTGCGCGCGTTGTCCGCATTCCCCACAGTTACCGTTCCACTTGTCGACGCAATGCTCGCCAGTTCAACTCGCAAGGGCGAGAAGATGGTTTGCGCAGACGTATTCTTCAGACTGAGGTCAAACGAACTGACGCCGAGTGACGAGCGTGGATTGGCCGTAATCAGATTCAACAGGGAAGTGACCTGCGTCTCAATCGTCGCGGCCACCGTGAACGGCAGCGAAACGACTGGCGAAAAGCCCAGGCCGTTGCTGCGTTGCCGCACGTAAGCGGTGTGCGCACCCGCTGCCAATTCACCGCCGCCTAGTTGCAACGACCAGTGATTGTCGTTTACGGCATCGCCGAGCACTGCCAAACGCGGCGCGCTGAAGTTTCCATCGTCGAGCGAAACTTCGACGACGCCGTCCAGTTGTGGGCCACCCTGACCGACAACGTAAGTCGCCGCGCCGCTCGCGTCCACCTTGACCGGCATGCTACTCGGATTCGCCGTGCCCGACGCCATCGGCAACAGGGCGCCGCGTTCAGAGAAGGCATAGCCGGTCACGGTTGTGAACTGCGTGCCGTTGACCGGACTTCCGAGCAGCGTTTTGGGAATTGTCAGCGTAATCGTTCCCGGCGCGGTGCCGGTTACCTGACCCTGCACTGATAGTGAATTCACCAGGTCAGGATCGTAGGTGATGTACTTCTTGGCCGTCGCGGAACTGATCGCGCCCAAGCCTCCGGTCAGGAAGCGCGCCTGACCGCCGCGCACCTCAGCGGCCACCCAGTAGACCTTCTCGCCGGAATGCAACTGCGTGAGATAGAGCACGCCATCGCCACCCGATTGCGCGGGTGCGGCAGCGAGTGCCGCGGTGGTTAGATCGCCAACCTGCATGTTTACCGTCAGCGAGTTGGCATTATCACTTAGCGAAACAGACTTCACGTCGAGTGCCGGAATGTTGCTGCCGATCACCGCGCCATGATCCGGGAAGCGCGCGTCGCCGTTGTCGTCTTTATCGAAATTCGCCGGCGTCAGCGTGTGCGTGCCACTCAGAGTCAACGTGTCGGTCCTAATCGTGGCGTTGGCTGCCGGCTGCGTCACCGCAACGGTGCCGGCGTTATTCGGTAGCGAACCGACTGAAGTGAATAAACTCGCGCCGCCAGTTTGTTTAGCCACCATGATGTATGGGGCCGGCAACTGGTTGGTGCTGTCGTTGTAGGTGATGTAGGCCGCGCCTAGCGAGTCGATATCAATCGACGGAAACTCGGCAAAGCTACGGTCGCGCGGTTCACCTTGCAGCGAACTAATGTCGCAATTCAGACCGTCGAGACAGATCTCGCCAGTGTGAATCGGGTTCTCGTTCACTTGGTTGACTGCAAACGCGGGGTTGGCGCTGAGGGCATCGAGCGACTGGGCCATATGAATGTCCCAACGGCTCGCGGCATCATTGCCTCCAGGGGTGCGATACCAGACGATATCGACACGTCCTGGATCACCCGCGACGATCCACGGCATCACGTTCACTCCGCTGAGCGTGGCCGGACTGACGCGAATTGGCGCCGACCAGGTCTGACCGCGGTTGGTCGAAGTCGCGAGCGAAATTTTCGCGCCGTCAGACCAGACCACGTAGAGATTGCCGGCCTTGTCGATACTCAGGACCGGGAACACCGTGGCGACGCTGCCGCCGGGCGTGCCGACGGTCAGGTTGTCAATGATGTAGGGCGTGCCGTCGTTAAAGTCGGTAACGCGCAGGACCTTCAACGTGCCGCCCGTGTAGTAAAGCTGGTAGAGAATGATCGCATCCTTCTCGTTACCATTTACCACCACCTTGCGTTTCTGTTTGTCCACTTCTAAGGGACCAGACTGTGTGACTGTGCCGATGATCTGCGCGTGCCAGGTACGGCCCGCGTCGCTCGTCTTCGAGAGGTGGAAGTTACCACCCGAACTAACGGCCAGGTTGCGCACGCTCATGTAAGCGATGCCGTCGCCGAAGGCCGCGACCCATTGGCGATCGTCGGTGACGCCGGTCTTGTCTTCACCGGAACCGACGCACGTCAGAATGTTGTTCTGAGCCGCCGGGAACGTGTTGCCGCCATCTTCGGATACCGCAACCGTGACGCACGCGGCGGAAAGATCCGAATAGTAGAGCCGGTTCTTGTCGTCGAAGTCCTGATGCGTGTCCCCGCCGCCAGGTCCGATGACGCCGTCGCGCACGATCGGCGTGCCGAGCGGTATGAACGTGCGACCGTGATCGCTCGACTTCCAGATCAAGCTAACTGACGTGCTGACGCCAAAGGGCGACGACACAAACACGTTGTCCTGTTTATCGACGCGGATGAAAGGCTCACCCGACACGGCTGAAAAATCAGTTAGCGTGTTGTGATTGAAAGTTGCCGCCGGTGGCGTTGGCCCAGGCGTCGGGGTGGCAGTGGGCGTTGGCGTCGCAGTTGGTGTCGGCGTCGGCGTTGGAGTAACCGTCGGCGTCGGAGTTGGAGTCGGCGTTACAGTTGGGGTTGGAGTTGGCGTTGGCGTCGGCTCTCCGCCTTCAACTTCAACCATGAACTGCGCCGTATTGCCGCTGACCTTCCCGCGTGAATCAGTTACCACCAGCCGGACAACATACTCGCCCGGTTCAGTAAACGTATGGCTGATCGCCGGCGTAGTTTGCACTACATCATCGCCGCCATCGTTGAAGTTGAAACTATACTTCGCAATCGTATCGATCGCGTCTGCGTCGCTGGAAGCGCCGCCATCAAAATTAACGACCAGCGGTTCGTCGCCGCCGGCAACGTCCGCCGTCAGGCGAGCCACGGGCGCGGTATTGATGAGACACAGGTTCGCCGGACGAAGCGTGTAAGCGCCGCCCCCGGTGCTATCGGGAATGGTTTCGTTGGTGCCGCCGGTGCCCGGTAAAGCGGAGGGCACGGTCGCCCGCACGCTGCCCAACATACCCGTAATGGCGTCGCCGGGATTAGGATTGTTGATTAGAGACTTCGGCAGCACGAGTGTAATCGTGCCGTCCGGAGTGGTGTTGCTCCCCGCATCAAGCGTGCCCTTGGTGGTGAACACGCGCGCTGCTCCTTGCGGCACACTCGTGACACCCCAGGTGAACGTCGGCGCGGCGCCGTCATCCGTCACCATGGAAACGAAATAGTCTTCGGAAGCTCCGCCGGTAGCGTCCGCCGGCGGCGCCTGGGCCAACCCGCCCTTGGTCACGCCAAAACGCACGGCCCAACGCCAGCCTGGCGGTACGTTGGAAAGATTAACGACCTTGATGGTGAACTGAAGTTTACTCGCGGCTCCGCTTGCGTCGTTGTCCTTGAGTTCAGCGACGGAGACCGAGGTAATGTCGTGCTGCGGCAACGTGTCTGTTTCGTCGCCGACCGGGTCGGAGATCGCCGTTACTCCCGGCGCGCTGCACGCTCCGTCGGATTCCTGACGTGGGCCAACGTTCAAGGCAATGCTATTGCTCGGTTGACCTTCGCCGGCCGTGTTCACGGCAGTTATCTTGTAAAGGTATGGGCCAATCGCAGGGTTCGCGCTGCGATCGACAAATGAAGAGGCATTGCCGGCTGCGTTGCCGAGGTAGACTTCGGCGCCTGCAGTCGTGCCGCGATAAATTTTATAGCTAGTGATAGCTGAACCACCGTTGTCAGGTGCCAGCCAATGCAGATAAACAGCCATGTCATCGCGCTGTCCTGTCAAGAACGCGCGCTGCGGCCTAACGGGCTCCGCTGAATCAAACTGGGCAAAGACGCCCTTGCCTCCCGACTGACGCGCGATCGTCGCCTTGGAACTGTAGGTGTTCGCGCCACCAGTTTCGCAACCAGCGATACAGCCATCGGCAAACGCGAACAGCACGCGACCCTTTTCATCCACCGTGGCATCGGTGAAGTCGAGCAGGTTGCGACAGGCGTTGTTGCCGCCGCCATTCCAGATGCACGCCTCGCGTTGTACTGGTCCACTCGGAGTGGCGTTCACCGTGGTCCAAGTCTTACCGCCGTCGTAGGTATGGGCAATGAAGCCGTACCAGGTGCCGTGAAAACTCGACGCCTGGTGATCGCCGCTGGTGGTTGTTCCCAGGAAGGCACACGCGGCGCGGTCAGAGTCTCCCGCGACGCCGGAAGCGAAGACGGCGTTATTGATTCCTTGTCCGGCGCCAATATCCACCGGCGTGGTCCAGGTTACGCCCCGGTCCTTGCTGACCGCGGCAAACACATGATTGTCGAGCGCGCCGTTGGACGGTTTGCCGGTCCAGAAAAAATAAAGCGTGTTGTCGCTCGCCACCGCCACGGACGGATCCAAAATGTCCGCGGTCTCCGGTGCTATTACCGAACCGGGTAAACTGCCCGGCACTTTGCGCACGGTCCAGGTGGTCCCAGCGTCCGTCGAAACAGCCACGCCCTGATTGCCGTTGCAACTATAGTTTGGCAGGTACACCGTGCCGTCGGGCGCTACCTTCACGTGTCCGTGAATGCCGCCGCAGCCGGTTACGCCCGCGGCTGAAACGGCGGTGTAAACCGGCAGGGCGCGGCCGAAATTGAGTCCGCCATCGTCGCTACGCGAGCAAAAGGCAGTGACGCCGGCCTGCGCGCAGTAGTAAATCGCGTCGCCTTTGTTGAGCGGGTTCGCGAGGTTCAAAGAAGCCGGGTATGGACCACCGCCCACGGTCTGGTGATCGTAACTGCCGTCCGGCGGATTGATTTGCGCGGGCGTCCAGGTGGCGCCGTCGTCATCCGAGTAAGCCATCAAACTGTTGAGTCCGATCAGGACTGGTGACGCCGGCGGCACCACGCTATTGAGTTGCGACGCAAAGGTGCGACCGGTGCGCTGATCGGTAAAGAGAATCGGATCCAACGAACGCGTGTGCGTGATCACCGACGAGACGTCTTCCCAGTTTGCCGGCGCGGCCTCAGGCACTGAGCCCAGCGGTGTCAGGTAGTCCGGGAAAGTCACGCGCAGCGTTTGCAGTCCGGCGATAAACATCGCGCGATGGCTGATCGGATTGTAACCAATCGAGGGTTCGCCGGAGTTTTCACCGACGGCCGCGCCCGGGGCGTAGTTGTAATAACGCGGCACGCCAGTCGTGGCAGGCGCCGGCGAAGGTGAACCTGCCGGTGTCGGCGTTGGCGATGGACCAGGCGCCGGCGCCAGCGTGTTGTTCGCCGTAAACGTGCCGAGATAACTGAACGGCGGGTTTTGCGGCACCCCCTGCGTGTTTGGCGTTTGGCAAATCTGCACCTGATATTCGCCCGCCGGCACGCCGCCGGCCGGTTCGTATTTCAAAGCTTCGCAGCAGGTCCCCGTGTCTTCAGTCGTGATAAGTTGCGGATTCGGATCGGAACCGTAGAGCAAACTAACGCTCAGGTCGTTTGCGGGAACTTGCGCGTTTACCTGGACCACTATCCGAGCGTTGCCGGCGCCCACGACGAAATGATGTCGCTCGCTGGCACACGGATAGGCATGCGGATCGTAGGTGCCTTGAATCGTCACCGTTCCGTTAGCCGGAGTACCTGAAGGAGTTGGAGTGGGAGATGCGACGGGCGTTGGTGTCGGAGTCGCGGTGGCAGTCGGTGTCGGCGTGGGCGTAGGTGCCCCGCAGGAATCGTTGGCGGCAAACATGCGCCGCCCGCTAACCTGCCGCGCTATCGCACCCTTCGCGGAAAGCGTATTGCTGCCACCCGTAACACAACCCGCGATGCAGCCGTCGTCATAGCCGACGAGCACGCGACCTTGCTTGTCGATGGTTGCATCAAAAAAGTCGAGCAGGTTGCGACAGTCGCCGCTGCCGCACACACCGCCGCGCTGAATCGGATCGCCCGGCGTGGCATTGACTGTGGTCCAGGTCAGGCCGCCATCGTACGTGGTAGCGATGAAGAGATACCAAACTCCGGCAAACTCCGGAGCTTCAAAGTTACTGCCGCCCGTCGTGGTGCCGTAGAACGCAAACGCAGCGCGGTCCGGATCGCCCGCGACCACCGCCGGGAACACAGTATTTTGAACGCCAACCGCCGCGCCGACGTCGCGGTCGTTAATCCAGGTCAGGCCTTTGTCTTTAGACACCGCCACGCGCGCGTGCCCATCGTTCGCGACATAACCAAAATAGAGATTGCCGTTAGTGGCGATGCCGACTGACGGATCGCTCTTCGCGTTTATCCCGTTACCGGTCGACGTGGTCACCTTGCGTACCTGCCAGGTGGCGCCGTTGTTCTCAGACGTAATCAGAGACTGGTTGCTGTCCGTGTGGAAGGGCAGCGCGCCGCCGCAACCTTTGTCGGGAACATAGGCGGTGCCGTCTGGTCCAACCTTGATATGACCATGCAACCCGGCACAGTCAGCGACGGTAAAGATCGGTACCGCTGGTCCAAAGGTGCGTCCGCCGTCTACGCTCAACGCGCAGTTGGCATCGGCAACGTCCTGCGCGCAATACCAAACGCCGTTCTTGTAAGCGCCCGTTACCGGGTTGCCCGCGAGCGGCGCCGCCAGTGGTCCACCACCGACAGTCTGGTGGTCCACGCCTGAGTTAATTCCCGAGCCTGTGCTGGGCGTGAAACTGGCGCCGTCGTCGTCGGTATATTCCATCGTCGACTGCTTCGTGCCGCCCAGGAGTTGCGAAACAAACGTGCGACCCGTTTCGCGATCGGTGAACAGAATCGGATCGCCGAGCACGCGCGTGAGGGAGGCAACGTTAAGCGTGGCTGGCTCCCAGGTCGCAACCGGCGCGGCCGGATTGGTGTCATCGAAAGTGACGCGCATTGCCGCGGGCACATTGATCCCGCCATAGCTCATCACCGTACCGCCGTTGGGCGTGCCATTGAATACTTTCTCAGTTTTCCAGTTGACGCCGATTGAAGGCTCACCCCAATCGTCAGCCATCCCCGCGGGCGACATGTGAAGAGAAAACGCCAGGTCACAACTTCCCGGCGCGGGCGTTGGAGTTGCAGTTGCGGTCGGCGTTGCGGTCGGCGTGGGAGTTCCACCAGTGCAGGCGCCATTGCCGACTACTGTGTAGGGACTGCCGAAGGCGGTGCCATCGGGTCCGCGATCGATGGTCGCTAACAGACCGGTGCCCGCAGCCCCGACCAGCCGTTGCACGGTGCCACGAATTTCAGTAAAGGTCGTGCCCGGCGCGGGACTGCCCACTAACGACTTCGAAACGATCACGCGGAAGGTTCCGTCAGCAGTCACTGAGCCACCGTCGGCACTGCCGAGGGTGGAATTCGAACCCGTAGTCGCATCAATCTGTCCATACTCGTAAGTCACGACCGATGACGCGTCGCTCGTGACGGTGACGAACCAGGTCGTGCCATTATGTTTGAAGTGTGTGCGCCAGGTTGCGTTGGGCGGCAGCGCAGTAGCAGCGACCGGCCCGCGCACTTTCATGGTGACGTAAAGCCGATCGGCCACCGGATCGGCCGGCTCGGCAAACGACACAGAAAGGAGATCCTGATCGCCGGCACCCGCTGCGTTTTGATCGTTGGCGGCGTCCGTCACAACTGTGATCCCCGGAAGCGTGCAAGCACTTTCCGCCGCGCTTGCGGAGCGAGTCACGATCGGCACCACGACCATCGCTGCCACGGCGGACAGCAGACAGAGCAATGTGATCAAAGCCAGCCGGAATCGCACGAGCGACGCGATCAATTGGGCGTACGTTTGCTTGCTAAACATTTCGAATCTCCTTTTATCTGCCGTCCACCCGCTAACGCAGGTGGTTCTGACAAGCACGTCCACCCGCTAACGCGTGGTTCTGACAAGCACGTCCACCCGCTAACGCAGGTGGTTCTGACAAGCACGTCCACCCACTAACGCAGGCGGTTCTGACAAGCGCGTCCACAAGCAGGCTGAAGCTTGAACTCTGAACTACTTGGCTTGTGCTACGAGTCACTGTAGTAATCCCTCGGAAAAAATCAGGCCAGGCAAATTTCTTTGCCTGGCCCACGACCCAACCTCAATTCAGTTTTACTGTCTTGGTGAGCGGGTTAGCGGTGAACTGCAGGTAACGCACCGCGGTGATTCCCTGAATGGTCGGCAACTGCGACGAACTGCTGGCGCCGCTGCCGCCTGGCGCCATACCCGCCGGGAAGTATTGTGTGCTCGAGATGTTGACCTGCGTTGGTCCATTGACGTAACCAATCACGCGATAGACGTAAGTCTTGCCCGGCGTGATCGCGGCAGTCACAAACTCCTTTGGTCCCAGATTGCCCGACGTGGACAAGACGGCTCCATTCGAATCGCGCAGTTGCAGATCGAGATCCGGCAGCGCGCCCGCGGAGACTGGCGACGTGTCCATCGCCGCATCGACGCCAAAGGAATTCGCCTTGGCGACGAACGGGATGTCCACATAATCAACGCCATTGGCCAGCTGGAGACCGGCGGAACCGCCGGCCACGACGCCGCTGAGTACGTCAGTTGAAGTAGTGAAACGCTGATCCGCCGGGGGCAGGCCGACGCCCGCGCCGTCACCCGGTTGGCTGCCGTTAGCACCGACCGTCGCGGTCCGCACGCGCGCCGTCACGACTGCGGTGAAAGTGAACAAGTGAGACTGCGGGTCGCTAAACTTCAGATGACGAGCGACCGAAGTCGCGCCGTTTGCGAGCGACTGGTTGTAAAAGAAACTTGCCGGCGCTGACTGACCGTCGCCGCCGTTGTCCGCGTTGCTAACCTTCACGGTTGGATCCGAGATGCTGACGATGCGGAAGTTGATGGGTGAATATGCCACGCCATCCACCGAAGCAACGCCGTTGTTCTTAATGGTCTGATCGAATTCAAATACGCCGCCGGCGATCGTTGGGTTAGTGATCGTCGCCTTGATCGTTTGCGTAACGTCCTGAATTTCTGAATTGACTGCCGCGCCGGCGCTGAGGTCGGAAACGCCCACCTGACGATTGGGATTGAGTGAGAGTGCGCGCACGGCATACTCCGTGTTCATCAAATCGTTGACGCCCGCGGCATTCGCAGTCGCGTTGATTCCCGCTGGTCCAAAGAATTCCGAGATCGCGCCTTTGTCTTCGTAAGTCGTCGTACCGTCGGCAACATACGTAACGTGGCTCCAACCGTTGGTGGAATCATCGCCGTCGATATAGCCGTGCAGTGGCGCACCGGCAAACTGGCGCTGGCCGTTCGTGCCCACTTTGCGTTTGAAAACTTCGTAAGCAAACGCGCCCGCGCTCGGCTGCCAGGAGACACGCAACGTTTTGGACGTCGCTGGTTCGACGGTGATGCCCTGCGGCGCCGTGACGTGTTGCTGGTCCACGGCAAATTGGGAAACGCGCGTCGAGATCGTCTGGCGTCCGCCCGTGACCGAGTCTGCGTTGCGCCCCAACTCGTGCGAAGCAAACACCTGCCAGATGAGCGCTTCATGTTGCCCGGGCGCGTCGAGGTCGCTGGGGTCGGTGGAATAGAGCAGGCGATCGGCTTCAATCACTGCATCGCGAAACTTCACAAACGTGTCCGGCGCGGTCAAGCCAAGCAGATAGAGGGAACCCAGATGCAGTCGTTCCCAGGTTTCCTGTCCCTGCGAAATTTGCCGCGTCGGCTGGCCGTCAAGAAATGCCGGCCGGACAAAACGCAATTGCGGTTCGGCTGTTTTCATCAGCAGGCGCAGGTCCCACATCGTGGAGACATAGATTTCGCCGTCGCGGTGCACTTCGAAAGCGTTGCCGCCGCGCGTGCCGAGTTGCGAATACTTCAAGGTCGAATGGGCCGAGCGAATCCATGCGAGCCGGTCCGGATCGCCACCGGTGTCGGCGACGAAAATCTGGCCGTTGCGCACCGCCTGCCGCACTTTCGCTCCCTGGACCACATACTCGCCAATCGCTTCTGCGTCAGTGATCGTGTAGGCCCAAAGATCCGCTTGCGCTTCGTTCAAGGCGCCGCCTTCCGAACCTTCCAAGCCGGCGATGGGCGTCGAGATCGAGTGCGTGCCTTCGTGGTAAACGACGGCGCCGTCCTTGCCGAGATCGTTGAAGAGGTAGCCGTGACCATAAACCGTCGGGTTCACGATGACGGTCTGTGGACCAGCCGGCGTGTCAACGGTTTCACTGGCCGGAACTGAAAAGGCATTGTCGAGGCCGAGCAGGGAGTGGAGCGCGTTGTCAGGACTCGAAGTGTCCAAATCGCCGCCGGTGACGCCCGCGCCGCCATCGCCGGGAAAGTGTGGCAAGCCGACGAGCGGACGATCGCTGTTTGGGAACGTATCGGGGAAATCACCCTGGCCGATGCGGCTATGAACCGCGTCACCGCGCCGGTGCAGGTCCGTCATGTACTCAAGCAGGTAATTGATGAAGAAGAAAATATTGACGTCGTCGATGTGTTCGGCAGGTTCGGCGAAATCGTCGGCTTCATTGGGCTGTGCTTCGAGCGGCGGATTGTTTTGCCGGAAGTGCCAGGTGCCGAGCGCCGCTTGCGGAAAAGGCTGTTGAATCGCGAGCACGTTTTTAACGAGTGCGTGTGGGCCAGTGAGCAATCCGGCGACGCCCGTGGCGTTGGAACCTTCGTTCAGTCCGCGCAGCTTCACGTTCAGCAGGCCTTCGGGTTCACCCTTGTCGTCGAGTTTGAGTTGACCGGTATCGGGATTGGCAACCACCGGATGGTTCGGATAAATGTCGGCGGTGTTGGGCAGAGGGTTTTGCGCCAACACTTTGTTCTCGCGGTACAAGACCTTGCCGCTGGCGGCATCCACTTGCGTGACGAACAGGCCAAACGGATTGCGCGACCAGCTGATTACATTCCACGCCAGCTTGTAACCGTCAGCGGTCGGATAAACATTCAAGCGCGGCGCGCGCAACACTGGTACGATTTCCTTTTCGAGTGCATCAAACGCGGGTTTGATCGTCTGTTGCGTACCACTTGATTGCGCGAATGCATAGCGCGCCAGATCAGCTTGCGCCGCGGCTGCAGCGCTGTCGCCCGTGAGCGAAGCGGCTGTGGCAACGCTGGGTGTGCGGAAGGTTGATCCGAACACCATGCGTATTTCCTTGTTGGCGCTCATGACAAATCCGAGACCGCCATTGACTACGTCCACGCCCGCCGCCTGCTGCTTAAATTTAACGAGATAACCGCCGAGTGCTTCCTTCTGGTCCACCAGGACCAGCGCGGAAGGATCGACGCCAAACAGAGTCGCGTTGGCAGCGACGAAGGAGCGGGCCACGGTTTCCGGCGCGTCACTCGATGGACCAGTGTGAAAGCCCATCATCACGTCCGGTGAACCGGCAAACTGGTTCCAGCGGATCGTTGTCTGCGTGCCGTAGTTGTTTTTGAACTGCGTGATTGCGGCAAGCTGGGCGTCGGTAGCTTGTCGTAGCGCCGCCGCGGTGGCGTTCACATCAACACTGGGCACGGCGCGCCGCTGCGGATCGAACGCTGGTGTAGTGTTTGCTCCGCGAGAATGAAACGGCGGGAACAGGAGTGCGCCACAAACCGCGGTTGATAGGACCAGCGCCAGGATTTGCGAATAACGGTTTTTCACTTTCGTTCTCCTCGAATGTTTTCAGTAACTACTTAATGTCAGGTGCAGGCGGGATGCCTGCGCTCCCCGTTTGCGCTCCCAGCGCGTTACTTCAAGCTAATGACTTGTCCGGTTACTGTTTTCGTTAAGGGATTGGCAGTGAAGCGCATCACCGCCGTGACCTTGGTAAGCAGCACGCCCGCGCCCCCGCCGCTTCCGGCATTGCCACCCCCGGCCGGTGCCGAAGTCGCGTTGGTTGAACCCACCGCGCCGCCCGCGTCGCCGGCAGCCAGGTAGGCCGTTACCACCACATCGAAGGTAAACAATTCCGAGGCGCTGTCCTGGAAACGCAGCGTGCGCGTCCCGGAAACTTCCGCTGGTGAAAAGATTTGGTCCGCACCGAGTTTCTGGGAATAGCTGAAGAGCGCGGCGTTAGTGGCCGACTTGCCGTCTTTGCCGTTGTCGGCGTTGCTGACCTTCACGCCATTCGAAGTGGAGTTCACACCCACGACATTCAAGTCGACAAAGGGCACGTAGGTTTGGGTGGAGTTACTCGTCAGCGCGAGGTCAAGCTGGAAGACACCGCCGCTCAGCGAGACATTCGAGACGGCCCGGTTGACCAGACTCGTGATGTCCACCTGCGAACGGCGATCGACAACTACGCTGACAGTGTTGCCGGGGTTGGTAGCGTACTTGCCAATCTGTCCCGCATGTAGACCGACTACGCGGAATGAATGATTGCCGTTGCCGAGACTGGTCGTGAAACTGCTGGTCCCTGCTCCCGGCGTGGCCAGCAACTCCCAATCGCCGCCATTGAGCGAATGTTGAATCTCGTATGACTGTTCGCTTCCGAATGAGCTCCAGTTCAGCGTCACTGAACCGTCGAAGTCGACCGGTTTACCGGACGCGTCCACAAAGTCTGCGGCGAATGCTTGCGCGACTGGCGCCCCGGGTCCTTTTGAGAGTGTGGTGGTGATAGTGACGTCTGTCGGCACGTTGGTGAAACCGACGAGCCGATGCGTGTAAGTCCCGCCGCGCGTGATACTGACGCTGACGAACTCCGAGGCCCCGGCTGGTCCACCGGAACTGGCGATCACGTTGCCGTCGGGATCGAGCAGTTCATAGTCGATGTCCTCGACCTGACCGGTCGGCAGATCAAACCATTCGGTCAGCGCTTCGATTCGGTAAGTCGAATCGCTCACGTTGAAAGGCACGTCTACATAGGTAGTACCGCTTGCGAGTCTTGAACCCTGATCGCCGACCGGCACGTTTGCTTTCTGCGTTAGCGTTTGCACGATCGGTTGGGCCGGCAGGCTGGGACCGGGTTTGAAATAAAACGGCATGCGCAACGACTCTTTGTCGTCGGCGCGCGTGGCCGTCACGAACCACTGCATTTGAATATTTTCAAATGTGACTTGCGTGCCGTTGACCTTCGCCGCCATGACGTCGCGAATCTGGTCGCCGTCAAACGAGGCGTTGACAGTGAACGTGACCGAACCGTTAGCGGGAACGCTGACGCTCGCGGGCGACACCGAGACATTGATCCCTGCGAGTTGCAGGTCGCGATTGTTGGCGACGTTAAGGTTGTAAGTGCCACCGTCGCCGCTCAGGTCGCGCACCGTCACCGTGACCGGCGACGTGCTCGTAATCCGATTGTTCACCACCGGTACTTCACCAAACGAATAGCTGCCGAGGATGCCGGGCTTGTCGATGCCGTCGCTCGTTACGCCCAGCAGTCCTTT
>JAVEEA010000043.1 GCA_030840675.1 Pyrinomonadaceae bacterium | reverse complement strand
AAGAGATAGCCCGCCAGGATCTGCGCTTCCGCAGGATCGGGCAGACTGCTGCTGAATTTTGCAAGCGCCAGGTCGAAGAGTCGATTGGCAAGTTGCACATCCTTTTTACGCAGGCTGGTCAAAATGTGTTGCAGTTTGTACGAAAGACCATCGGCCAAACTTGCTGCAGCCAACGAGAATGCCTCTTCGGCGTTCGAATCCACAATCTGCTGGGCCATGCTCAGTAGTTGCTCGCTGCGCGCCGTGCGATCGTCAAAAGCGCCGCGCTCTTTCTTATCGTTCGTTTCGTGCTCAGACATTTGCGTCAGGAATTCGTCCGCTAACTTCGTGTCGTGTCTGCGCGCCACACTGAGGACCGTCGTGCGCAATTCGCTTTGCGCCGAGCCAGTGAAGAACGCCTTGAGCTTCTCGTCCCTGGGACCAGAAGACACTTGATTAGTCATGTCCCATGCCTTGCGGAGCCACTTTGCCGCCTGACCAGGAGTTTCGTCCCAAAGCAAGTCGGCGGCGTCGGCAAGGGCCTGGACCGCCGCGTTCTTATCATTCCAGAGCGGCGCTTCGGCAGCAGTTTGCTTGACCATTGAAATCGCCTGCTGTCGCTGCCTTTGACGCTTAAGTTCTTTCTCGCTGGTAGGAGCGAACTGCTGTGATAGCGCCGTTGAAACCAGGAGCGGAAGAAGAAGGAAAGAAACCAGGCGTGCTTCGTATGATTTTTTCATGATTCGAGATTCTCCGTTAGTTCGAACGTGCTTTGGTGGGCAACGACGTATTCACGCTATAGCTACCATCATCATGAATATCCACTTTGATTTGAAATCGAGCCTGGAGATGACTAGCGAAGCCCCAGGCTTGGGGGTATTGAATCATGATGGTTTTCTTCAGCTTGGCGTCATAGACACTGATAATAGGGTGGAAGAGGAAGACCTGTGACATCATTTCCTGCTCTCTCGATAGCTTAATTGCTTCTGGACTGGCCTTACCTGGAGAAGTCTCAACCAGGTCTCGGGGTTGGTTTCTCAATCTTTCCTGAATCTCAGGACTGAGAGGAATCTGGAACAGGATCTTTCGATTCTCCGGGAATACAAGATCTTTCTTGACCCCACCTTCCTTGATCAATTCGCCAACTCGCTCCGCTCTGACGGTCCCGAGTTGTCGTTCCTTCCAAACTTGCCAGAGGGCTGCCTCGCTAGCTATGCGAAACTCGTAGGCAATCTCCCATCTACTTCCCTCGTCATTGATGCCCGGAGTGTTAACCAAAACGATTTCTATAGTCGCCGTCTTTGGAATTTCCCAGGGAATTGGCGGGCCCTTCGTCGGCTCACCTAGCCCGCTGCCCGCCACAAGGAACAAAATGGCTGCAGCCGTCAATAAAAACAGTTTAGTCATTATCTTTCTACCTCCCCAACATCCTCAATTAGAGCCGATTTACTTGGCGAGCTACCAAACCATGTCTTTGTGATCGTTCCCTCCTGATTCTCTTGCACGAAACGCTCGACTTCGCTCCTTTCCTCAATGTTGACGCCATAAACGCTTTCTTGCAGGCCTCACAGGCTCTGGTCAAGAAAACCAACAGAACCTTTTCCTTGTTCAATTTTCCGTACTCGTCTTGATTGGATCTAAGATTGATCATCCTGCCCTTTGGTAGGGACGAATCTGAAACAGAGGGAGCCTTCAGCGTCAAATTCTCTTTGCGCTTTTCCGAAATCTTCAGCCAAACGCGGAGAAGTTAATTGCAACGCGCCCGGTCGTCACCTACCAGTGATGACCGGGGTTTTAGTTTCATTGGGAATTCTTGCGGCTGCCCTACTCAAGTCAAGTGCGGTGTGTTGAACTAGACAGACTACAGTCCTGTCGTGGAAGAATTGAGTGAGAGAAGCAAACTGCATGATGTCCCAAGGAACTGATTTGGGCGATGCTATTGAATGAATCACCGAGGGTGAATCAGTGATCGGCCGGATAATACCACTCGAAGTATCCTTGTCAAGCAGTTTGTGAAATAGGCAGATCAACTTGCCAAGTCATCAACTTGCCAAGTCATGGGGCTTGCCAACGAGGAGCGCGATGGCGTGTGGGAGAACGGGCGCGATGATGGCGAAACTCTCGCGGACCGCTTTAGGTGAGCCGGGGAGATTAACGATCAACGTGCCTGAGCGTATGCCGCAGAGGCCGCGCGAGAGCATCGCGAGCGGTGTCTGTTTGAGTGTTTCCATGCGCATGGCTTCGGCAAGACCAGGCACTGCGCGTTCGATGACGGCGAGTGTCGCTTCGGGTGTGTTGTCGCGTGGGGCAAAGCCAGTGCCGCCGGTGGTGACGATGAGGTTGACCTCGGGCTGGGCGGCAGTCTTGCGTAGCGTTTCCGCGAGTGGATCCAGATCGTCAGCGAGAATCATCGTTGCCACAATCTCGGCCCCTGCGTCTTTGAGTAGTTGAACCAGAACTTCGCCTGACTCGTCGTGGCGCTGGCCGCGTGAGCAGGCGTCGCTGACGGTGATCACGACTGCGCGAATTACTAGTTCGCGAATCTCAACTGGCATTGGGTAATCGCTCCTCACGAAAGTGGTGCTGACCACGAGCCCTCCCTGACGGTCGGGCTACTGCCCCGGCTCTAGTCTACTGCCCCGGCTCTAGTCTACTGCTCCGGCTCTGGTCTACTGGCGCGCAGCGCTTGCGTGATCTTTGAGCCAGCAGCGGTCCATGACGACGAGCAGGCCGGCGGCTTTCGCGCGTTGGGCGGCGTCCCTATCGATCACGCCTTCCTGCAGCCAGACAGCTTTAGCGCCGATCGCAATCGCTTCGTCAACAGCTTTGCCGGCTTCGTCCGAGCGACGAAAGATATCGACGAGATCGATCTGCTCGGGGACCGCGGCGAGTGAGGCGTAGGCCTGCTCGCCAAACACTTCCGTTTCGTTGGGATTGACCGGGATGACTTTGTAACCGCGCCGTTTCATATACGACGCGACGCCGAAGGAGGGCCGACCAGGATCAGACGAGAGTCCGACAACCGCGATTGTCTTACAGTCGTCGAGGATCGCCTTAATTGTTTCCTGGCTGTTGATTTCCAAAGAGTACCCTTTCTCGTTCGCGCTACGCGCTCAATGCGTTCCGCGGGGAGCGCAGACATCTTGTCTGCTGGTTCGTCAGAATTCTTGTGCGCACTACACGCTCATTGCCGGCAGGATGCCCGCGCTTCCAGGTTCAGGTTCGCGCAGCAGTGCATGCAACTCCTGCAACGATCGTACTTTGATCTCGCCGCCGCTTTGGCGCGAAGTAATCGCCTCGACGATCGCCTGCGCGCCCGTCATCGTGGTGACGCAGGACACGTTGTATTGCAACGCCGCGCGCCGGATCGACTGCTCGTCGAAATGTGACGCACGGCCCAGCGGCGTATTGATCACCAAAGCAATTTCGCCGCGCTTGATGTGGTCCACAATGTTTGGACGACCTTCGTTAACTTTAAAAACATTCTCCACAGTCAGGCCCACCTCGCGCAGACGCTCCGCCGTTCCGAGAGTTGCGACGATCTCAAAACCCAACCGCGAGAGCCGGCGCGCAATCAACACGGCCGGACCTTTGTCTGCATCGTTCACGCTGATAAAAGCGCGACCCGAAGCGGGCAGCGTCAGTCCAGCCCCGGTCATCGCCTTGCCGTATGCTTCACCAAACGTTTCCCCCACGCCCATCACTTCGCCGGTTGAATGCATCTCGGGACTGAGTATCGGATCGACGCCGGGAAACTTGGCAAACGGAAAGACCGGCGACTTGATGAAGCAACGACTGACTGCGAGGTTCCGCGGCAAACCAAACTCAGCGAGCGGCTGACCAGCCATCACGAGTGCCGCGACACGAGCGAGCGGCACGCCCGTAGCTTTGGAAACAAACGGCACCGTACGCGAGGCGCGCGGGTTGACCTCGAGTACATAGACGCGATGGTCCTTGATCGCAAACTGAATGTTCATCAGCCCACGCACCGAAAGCGCAGTTGCCAGCAGACGCGTGTAGTGGCGCATGGTCTCGATGTGTTCGGGATCGATCCTGATGGGCGGCAAGACGCACGACGAGTCACCCGAATGGATGCCTGCTTCTTCAATGTGCTCCTGGATTGCAGCGATGACACAGGTCGACTCGTCGGCCAGCGCGTCAACATCAAACTCGGCTGCACGCTCGAGAAACTTATCGATCAAAACCGGCCGGTCAGGCGTGAAACCGACGGCGTTGCGCACATAATCATCGAGGCTCTCTTCGTCATAGACAATCGCCATCGCCCGCCCACCCAAAACATAACTGGGCCGCACCAGCACCGGATAACCAAGCTCGCGTGCGATCTGCTTCGCCTCGTCACCGGTTGCGGCCATACCATTTTCGGGTTGCGGAATACCAAGCTCGCGAAGCAATGCGCCAAAGCGTTTGCGATCTTCGGCGAGATCGATGGCGTCCGCGGAGGTACCGATGATCGGAACGCCGGCCTCGTGCAAACGCATCGCGAGATTCAACGGCGTCTGCCCGCCAAACTGGACGATAACTCCCTCCGGCTGCTCGACGTCGATAATGTTCATTACGTCTTCGAAAGTTAGCGGTTCGAAATAGAGGCGATCGGAAGTGTCGTAGTCAGTCGAAACTGTTTCCGGGTTGCAGTTGACCATGATGGTCTCAAAACCCGCGTCACGGAGTGCAAACGAGGCGTGGCAACAGCAGTAGTCGAACTCAATTCCCTGCCCGATGCGGTTTGGACCGGATCCCAGAATCATGATCTTGCGACGGTCAGTCGGCGCAGCTTCGCACTCCGATTCATACGTCGAATAGAGATAAGGCGTGAATGACTCAAACTCGGCGCCGCAGGTATCAACGCGTTTGTAGACGGGCACGACCGCGAGTTGCTTGCGATAAGCGCGCACTTCGTCCTCGGACCTCTCGGTGAGATAAGCAAGGCGACGATCGGAGAGTGCTACCTCTTTGAATGAACGCAAGAGCTCCGGCCCGATGTCTTCGAGCTTGAGCCCCGCGATTCCTTTTTGAATCTCCATTACATCCTGGAGTTGTTCGAGGAACCAGGGATCGACACGGGAGAGGCGGTAAATTTCAGCGATGGGCCAACCCTGTTGCAGCGCATAAGTGATGTAGGAAAAACGCTGCGAGTTGGGACGCGCGAGTTTGCGTTGCAGTTCGTCGTCAGTCACGTCTTCGAGACGCAGCGGCTTAACGGCTTCCAGCGAACGCAGACCTTTGAACAGCGCCTCCTTAAATGTGCGGCCAATCGCCATCACTTCGCCGACCGACTTCATCTGCGTTCCCAAGACGTCTTCCGCTTCGCGAAACTTTTCGAAATCCCACTTGGGAATCTTCGCCACCACGTAATCGATGGTTGGTTCAAACGAAGCCGGCGTCTTCTGCGTGATGTCGTTGGGAATCTCATCAAGCGTGTAGCCGACGGCGAGTTTCGCGGCTATCTTCGCGATGGGGAAGCCAGTGGCTTTCGAAGCAAGCGCCGAGGAACGCGACACCCGCGGATTCATTTCGATCACTCGCACGTCGCCGTTTTCCGGGTTCACGGCAAACTGAATATTCGAGCCCCCGGTCTCGACGCCCACCTTGCGAATGATCACAATTGCCATGTCGCGCAGGCGCTGGTACTCGCGGTCGGTTAAGGTTTGCGCGGGCGCCACGGTGATGGAGTCGCCCGTGTGCACGCCCATCGGATCGAAGTTTTCAATCGAACAAATTATGACGACATTGTCAGCCAGGTCGCGCATCACTTCGAGTTCAAACTCTTTCCACCCGAGGATAGATTCCTCCACCAGCACTTCCTGCACCGGAGAAGCGGCGAGTCCGGCGCGTACCAACTCTTCAAACTCTTCCGGGTTGTAGGCGGTGCCGCCACCTGTGCCGCCCAGCGTGAATGACGGTCGAATGATCGCAGGGTAGCCAGTACCGGCCACGATCGCTTCGGCTTCCGTCCAGGATTTTGCGAACCCGCCGCGCGGCATTTGCAGTCCCGCTTCATCCATCGCCTGCTTGAACAGCATGCGATCCTCGGCCACGCGAATCGCCTCGCGTTTGGCGCCAATCATTTCCACGCCGCACTCCGCGAGTATGCCGGAGTCGTCAAGCGCCAGCGCGAGGTTGAGCGCGGTTTGGCCGCCGACGGTCGGCAGCAATGCGTCAGGACGTTCCTTGCGAATGATGGCGCTAACGGCGGCAACCGTTAGCGGCTCGATGTAGGTAACGTTAGCCGTATCCGGGTCCGTCATGATCGTGGCGGGATTTGAATTCACGAGCACGACTTCGTAGCCCTCCTGGCGCAGGGCCTTGCAAGCCTGCGTCCCGGAATAGTCAAACTCGCATGCCTGTCCAATAACAATTGGACCGGAGCCGATGATTAAGATTTTGTGAATGTCAGTGCGTTTGGGCATGAAAAACTAACTTAACTAGTTCTCGCGAATTGACCGAAGTGGAGTCGAAGCATTATACATAAGCCATCGCAGACAAATGAAACTGCCACTCCAAGCCTCTCATGCAAACAAGCCCTAAACCTCAAGTTCGTGCCAGGCAAGCGGCAACGATCTTGATATCTTCAGCCGGCTTGATAATGCTTATTTGTCTTCCGGTCAAAGCTCAGTCTCCGCGAAGCGCCGAAGACTATAACAATCGCGGCCTCCAGCGGCAGAGTAACGGAGATCTCGACGGGGCTATTGAAGACTATTCGAAAGCGCTTACTTTGAAAGACAAACCGATCGTGCATGCGACGGCCTATAACAACCGCGCCAACGCGAAGCTAAGTAAAAATGATGTTGACGGCGCCATCGAGGATTATGGAAAAGCGATTGAGCTTCAACCTGATGATTATGAGAACTACTACAATCGCGGCGTAGCCCTTATGACGAAGCAGCAATATGATCCTGCTATCGCTGACTTCTCCAGATCGCTCGCGATATTTCCGCAGTTTGCTTTGGCCTTTGACTTTCGCGGCACCGCCAAAAGAATGAAAGGCGACCTCGAAGGGGCGATCCTCGACTACCAGAAAGCCATTGAGGTTCATCCCAAATTCTATCAAGCGTACTACAACCGCGGAGCTGCGTATCAGGCGAAGGGTGACACGAAAGCAGCGATCGCCGACTACACTTCTGCGCTGCAAATAGTGCCTGAGTTCGCGGATGCCTATGTCAATCGCGGACAAGTCAGGCAGTCAGTGGCAGATATTGACGGAGCGATCAGCGACTATGACAAAGCGATTGCCCTGAAACCTGATGCGGGCGTTTACTATGCTCGCGCAACAGCGCGGAATGCTAAACAGGATTTGAATGGAGCGTTGGCCGATTACTCCACGACAATCAGCCTAGATCCGAATTTAGCAGAGGCTTATACCGGCCGGGCGGTGATCGAAACACTGCAGGGTAAAAAAGGTGAGGCCATTCAAGACTTTGAAAAAGCTTTCAAGATCGAGCCGAGTCTGCGCCAGACTTTCAAGACCTTTATTGAGAAACGTCTCAAGCCCCCGCCTCCATAGATGCTGGCTATTATGTCCGCAAGGCCTGCACGTTTGAAGTAGTCTCTGCGCGTCCTCTGCGTTCTCGGTGTCTCTGTGGTGGGCAATCGCTAACAAAGATTCACCACGGAGAGACCGAGAACACAGAGGTTTCACAGAGAACTGAAGCCAGGACGGTGAACTATGCATCAGTCGCTTTAGAGTAGAACCGGCGCTGATCGATAATCTTCGCCTTCGATCATCACGTTCTTACACATCTCGTATCACTGGGGCGCGGAGTCTTGTTTCGCGAGCGCAAGAAGCAGATTGTAAAAACAAGTTGGGCCTTGTGTGGAAGACGGTGACGGAGTCTATCCCAAGCCGATCGAGTGCTTACGGAAGTCCTCACCTTCGATGGTGACCCGCCTGCACATTTCGTAGAGACGACTGCGCAAGCGAGTACCTATACGTTCTTCTAGCGTGGTGTTCTTGATTTGTTCGGGTCGTCGCGGAGAAATGGGAGCGCTCCCAGTTTGGTACTGCTGAGTAGCTACTATAGCCCGATCGGTAAAGTCTTCGGAGTACGTGGAGTACTCGTTGTCGTTACGCTCAAGCTTCACTTGATCCGGGAAGTTTGTGGTGAAGATAGTTAGCTTTCGATCGTTGTAGCGCTTATTGATGATTTGATACATCGTGTCGCGCACCCAGTCGGTTGGAACGTTAGCACCCAATTCATCGAGCACCAGGACTTCTGTTTCAAAAACGGGGGCCAGTACGCTCAGTTCGGAGGTTCGTGAAATGCCACTATACGAATCTTGAATGGTCTTGAGCAGCGAACCGGACTCGTAGAACAAACAGGACACTCCCATCTTGTCAATCAGCGCCCGGATGATACCAATCGCAAGATGAGTTTTGCCTACCCCTACGGAGCCCATGAACAATATTCCTTGTTTGATTCCCGGAAAATCCTTTACGAGATTGTAGGAAAGTGAAAGGGCGTTACGCTGTGATTCATTGGAAGCTTTGTAGGTGCCCAGGAGACACTCTCGAAAACGTAACGGAATACGAGCAGCGACAAGTCTTTTGTCAGGACTCCGCTGGCAATGGCAGAGTATTGGCCCCAATTCAGGGTTCATCCAAGTACCGGTACCGAAGCAGCTCTCGCAAACATCGATTCCTTTGTCGGATGACTGCTCGGCACTACTCGCTGAACTGCCCTGACCCTGTCGCCGATCCATCATTCGTACCACATTGTGATCAGTATTATTGGAAGACACTCAGATACACCTGGACGCTGAAAGTATTAAACCTAAATTTTGGGGGATTATAACATCGGGAGAATCATCCGCAATGAATTGAGCCCGTCGAGCGTGTTAAATAGTTTTCACCTCGTATGAACCGATCCGTTTTCAAATTTAGCGAGGGTGGCTTATTGTAATATGACTGGAGGGTATCGAGACCGATATGTCGTTGTTACAATCATTGCTGAGCAAACTCGGCCTCAGCAAAGTTCAGTCAGACCGCCATCCCATTCGAGTTTTTCTTTTGGACGACGACAAACGCCGACACCGCTGGTTTGCCGCACGCTTCAAAGGTGATCACGTTGATATGGCCGACAATGTTGAGCGGGCCCAGGAGTTCCTCAGCGCCAATTCCTACGATGCCATCTTCCTCGACCATGACCTGCACCCGGAACACTACAACACCGACAGCCGTGACGATGAACGCACCGGCTACGCGATCGCTCTCTGGCTCGCCGCTAATCCTGAGTTGCAGGCCGCCGCGACAATCATGGTTCATACCAGAAACGCGGACGGCGCCATGCGCATGGTCGAAGAACTGCGGCGCGCCGGTCGTAATACGGACTACGTTCCCTTCCCAATGCTGGAAGAACGAATCAAAAACTACTGGCGACATTAAAAAGAGAAAGAGGTAAGGGGGAACGGGAAAGCGAAGCGTTTCCTTTTTCCCACTTACCCCTTTTCCTAATGTTTGGTGGCCAGGGACGGACTTGAACCGCCGACGCCGGCCTTTTCAGGGCCGCGCTCTACCAACTGAGCTACCTGGCCGTCGGGTAGGAAAGAGCGCGTAGTATAGGCAGTTCGGAAAATTGCGTCAACTTGAAGACTCCTTTGGTAAACGGTATGCACTTTGCCCTTCCTCAGAACACCCGACATATATTGTTCGATAATAAAACGCGGGGGATTATTGATGACTGGCGAATTGGCGACACCACTACGGGAAAGAGCGATGGAGACGTTGCAGGAGTCGACTGTAATGTTGAAGGTCGCGTGTAACTTAATAGAACAAGGGAATCGCAAAGAAGCTGAGCGACTGAAGAATTTGGCCCGAGCCAAGCGAGAAGTGTCAGTGATGCTAATGGCGCAGGCTAAGGCCCTCGAGAATGGCGCAAGGGATGAGTTCACCGGCACAGTCGCGGAAAACCAATACCGGCGTAACTGAAACAAACCGCCAGATTTGCTTTAATCACTGTGCTGCCCACTCAAACGCGAGGCGAAACCCACGCCTTCCTCTTCGAAGCATTATTTGTCAGATTAGTCACAGATTTTCGTTGACTGCAACGAGACTGGGTGTATAATCCCAAACGTTGAGGATGGGGTTGGCACCCAAACGCTAATCTAGTCGCAAGACAACATCCAATTACAATTGAAAGTGCCCGCCAGTGCCAGCTCGGCCGCCGATCGCGCCCCCCGCAGTCGCTACCTTCGAGCTGGCACAGCCTTTTAGGAGCGCACTTTCGTCGAACTAATCCCAACCAACTAGCAGACGTTTATTCCGGCGCGTTTTTTCAACTCAACCGCCTCGCGCGCGGCCTCGTCTCGCACCTTCTCTTCCTCAAGCGTCAGCAACTCCCGGTCGTTCATCAACAAGCGGCCATCAACGACAACACTCATGACGTCGGCAGGCTGGGCTGAATACACCAAAGCCGAGACCGGATCTCCGGAGATGGGACCAGCATGCAGGGAGTCGAGATTTACCACGATCACATCCGCACGTTTGCCAGTTTCCAGAGCCCCAATTTCATTATCCAGTCCCAGCGCGCGAGCGCCGGCAATAGTGGCCATACGCAGCGCCTGCTTCGCCGGAATCACCTCCGGACCGTGCAGTGCCTTTTGCAAAAGCGCCATGCTCCGCATTTCGGTAAACATGTCGAGACGGTTGTTGCAAGCGGCACCGTCGGCGCCAAGGGATACTGAAATTCCGCGCGCCAGCAGTTGGTTCACGTCGGCGATACCGGAGCCCAGTTTCTGATTTGATGACGGGCAATGTGCGACGTTGGTCTGGGTGCGGGCGAGCGTTTCAAACTCCGCCGCGTCCAGATGTACGCAGTGGGCCAACACCACGTGGCGACCGCTCAACCCGAGCGAGTCGAAGTAAGCCACGTTTCGCAAACCCGTTTCGTTTTCCACCAAGGCACACTCATCTTTATTTTCCGAAGCGTGAGTGTGAACCGTGATGCCGCGATCCCTGGCCAGTTGTGCTACACGCGCGAGCAGCGTGCTGGTGCAACTGAGCGCGAAGCGGGGCGCGAAGCAAAATCTTATGCGGCCACCGGCCTGCCCATGCCACCTTTCGAGTAGCGCTAACGACTCTTTGATGGACGCTTCAGTATCTTCACGCAAGCCTGCGGGAACTTCGTCTCCCTGGTCCATCATGCACTTGCCAACCGTCGCACGAAATCCCGACTCCTCGACTACGCGGAAAACTTCTTCGGTATGGTTCACGGTCTCCATCGTCAACGCGCAGGTAGTGCCGCCTTTGATAAGTTCGGCGACGCCGAGTCGCGCGGACGCCCGTATCGAGGCGGCTGTGTGCGCTGCCTCCATCGGCCAGACGCGCTTCTTGAGCCAATCGAGTAGTGACAGATCGTCGGCGGCGCCGCGAAATAGCGTCTGGCAAAGATGAATGTGAGTTTGAACGAAACCAGGCAGGACGGCGCAACCGGTAGCGTCAATAACAATGTCCGCGGTTTCGCCCGAGACGCCGAGGCTCGCGATGCGGCCCTCGCGCAGCAGGAGATCGCCACGCACGATGGTGTCGCGTGCGTCCATCGTCAGCAGCGTTCCGTTTTTTATGAGAATCGATTTCATAGTAGGCAGCAGGGCCTTACCTAGCGGTCGGCTTCTGCCTGGGAGACAGGCAGGAACGCCTGTCGTACGCACCGCGCCGGATTATGGGTTCAGAGTGGTAACCTGTAAAGCAGTAAAAGTAAAACAACAAATGGCGCCCGGCCGCGGGAGCGTACTCCGCTGGCCGAACGCCTGTTGTGTTTGAGTTAACTTCTTACTTCTTCTCAGCAGCCGCGGCCTTTGCGCTCGGCGCGGCTTCCGGCTTTTCTTCGCTCACACGCATACCGAGTTTTACTTTCACTTCCCGCTCGATGCGCTGCAGAACCTCCGGCTTCTCTTTCAGTGTCTGTTTGGAATTCTCGCGTCCCTGCCCCAGGCGATCGCCCTTGTAAGAAAACCAGGCGCCACTCTTATCCACGACGTTCTGCGCCACCGCAAGATCGAGCACGTCACCTTCGCGTGAAATCCCCTCGCCATACATGATGTCAAACTCGCATTCACGGAAGGGCGGCGCCACCTTATTCTTGGCGACCTTCACCTTCGTACGATTGCCCACCACCCGGTCGCCATCTTTGATCGCGCCGATGCGCCGGATGTCCAGCCGCATGGAAGCATAAAACTTGAGCGCCCGGCCGCCCGTGGTTGTTTCGGGACTGCCGAACATCACGCCAATCTTTTCGCGTATTTGATTAATGAAGATGAAGCAAGTGTTTGACTGCGCCACAATCGCGGTGAGTTTGCGCAGCGCCTGCGACATCAGGCGGGCCTGCAGTCCCGGTAATGAATCTCCCATTTCGCCGTCAAGTTCCGCGCGCGGAACGAGCGCGGCGACCGAGTCAACCACGATCACGTCAATACCGTTGGAGCGCACCAGCGCTTCGGCAATCTCGAGCGCCTGTTCCCCGGAATCGGGTTGCGAGATCAGCAGTTGATCGATATTGACACCCAGCTTGCCGGCATAGTCGGAGTCCATGGCGTGTTCGGCGTCGATGTATGCCGCCACGCCGCCGGCTTTTTGCGCTTCGGCCACGATGTGCAGTGCGAGCGTAGTCTTGCCGGAACTCTCCGGGCCGTAGACTTCAATAATACGACCGCGGGGAACGCCGCCAATTCCGACCGCCACGTCGAGACTCAGGGACGTTGTAGAGATTGCCGGAATATCCGAAACTTCGCGTTCCCCGAGACGCATGATTGAGCCTTTGCCAAATCTCTTTTCAATACCTGACAGCGCGGCCTCAATGGCCTTGCCGCGATCTACTGTGAATCTATCTTCAGCCATGACATACATCGCTTTCTTCCGCTCCTTTTCTCATCAATCTCGGCGCCCAGGCCGTGCGATTGCGCGGAGCATAACACACCCAGCGCGAGAATGGAACAGTGTTTCACGCTTGCAACAGCATTATTTCCGGAGGGTTTCCTGGTCGACGCGAGCGCAAGGGCAGCCCTCTCTGCCGTGACATCCGAATTTGATTATGAACTTTTAGCGCGGCTGGTTCATCGCCGTCCCGAGAAAGTCTGCCAGCACCCGCCCAGTGCGCCGTTCAACCTGTTCGGAAAGGGAGGGTACGCCGGCAGAGTCTTCGTCTCTCACGATACGTTCGACGCGCCACAGCGGAAAAAACAGATCGCCAAATCCCGGAAACGGCTCGCCATGAACCACTGCGCTGAGCCAATCATCAAAAGCATTCAAGTCAAGGCCGCGCAAAAATACTCCAGCCTGACTGATCTGGTCGAGCACGCCCCAACACTTTTCGCGCGGACTGTGCAACACAATCACTACCGCCGCGCCAGGCCCAATTCCCGCGCCTGAGTCCGGAGCTTCCTTCATCGCGTTTGCACTCCGGCCGGAATCAAACTCCGCGCAAACTTCCCTATCTCCGGTACCAGGTTTGGCGCGCCGGCGCGCATTTCAATCTGGGCCACGAGCGCTGAACCCACCACTGCCGCGTCGGCGTAACGAAGCGTGGCTGCGACCTGTTCCGCTTTTGAGATGCCAAAGCCGACTGCGACCGGCAAACTCGAAAACTGGCGTACACGCTTGACGAGCAATTCTGCCTGTTCGCTCAAATTCTCGCGAGCCCCAGTCACACCTGCCCGTGAAACGGCATATACAAAGCCGCTTGCATGAGTGGCAATCAGCTGCAGGCGCGCGTCCGTGGACGTCGGAGCGACTAGAAGGATCATGTCGAGGTTATGCGACTTCAGCGTGGCCGCAAACTGCACGGCCTCTTCGGGAATCAGGTCCGTGACGAGAACGCCGTCGACTCCAGCACGGGCCGCATCCGACGCAAGCTTCTCGACGCCGTATTGCAGCAGCGGATTAAAATAACTGAAGAGGACTATCGGCGTGGCGATGCGCGCGCGCGCGGCCGCGGCACAGGCTAAAACTTCCGACAACCCAAAGCCATGTCTGAGCGCGCGTTCGGAGGCACGCTGGATCACCGGGCCGTCGGCCATTGGGTCGCTGAACGGAACGCCCAGTTCGATCACAGTGGCACCGGAGTTTCCCAGTTCAACCAGCAGTTCCGTCGTGGTTGCGAGGTCAGGATCGCCCGCGGTGATGAAAGGAATGAAGCCCGGCTTCCCTTCCTTGTGCGACTGGCTGAATGCGGTTTCGATGCGGCCCAACTCCGAAAGACTCCTGTCGCTAAGTTTTCGACTCCAGGCTTTCCTGGACCGTATTCACGTCCTTATCACCACGGCCGGATAAATTCACGAGCACGATTTCATCCGGCGTCAGTTCGGCGGCTAGCTTGATTGCGTGGGCCACCGCATGCGCCGACTCCAACGCCGGAATGATGCCCTCGAGTTTTGCCAGTAACTGAAAAGCCTTGAGCGCTTCCGCGTCGGAGACGGACGTGTATTCAACGCGACCAGAGTCGTGCAGCGAAGCGTGTTCGGGACCAATCGACGCGTAGTCGAGTCCCGCCGAAATCGAATGCGTATTGGCAATCTGTCCGTTCGCATCCTGCAGCACGTAACTCATTGTGCCTTGCAGTACGCCGGGCCGGCCGCCCCCTGTCTGATTGAACCGCGCCGCGTGTTGTCCGAGTTCATTGCCGCGACCACCCGCCTCGACGCCTACCATGCGTACTTTGTCGTCGCCCAAAAATGGATGGAAGAGACCGATCGAATTCGACCCTCCGCCAACGCACGCGACCAGCACATCCGGTAAGCGTCCTTCCCTTTCCACAATCTGCGCGCGCGCCTCCAGGCCGATGACGGTTTGAAAATCACGCACCATGACTGGATAAGGGTGCGGCCCAAGGGCGCTGCCGAGTAAGTAGTAGGTGTCCGCAACGTTCGTCACCCAGTCGCGCAGTGCTTCGTTGATCGCATCCTTGAGCGTGCGCGAACCCGCGTCAACCGCACGCACTTCCGCGCCGAGCAACTGCATACGGAAAACATTCAACGCCTGTCGTCGCATGTCTTCCGCGCCCATGTAGACCACGCAGTCGAGACCAAACAGAGCGCATACGGTTGCGGTCGCGACGCCGTGCTGGCCCGCGCCAGTCTCGGCAATCACACGGCGTTTGCCCATGCGTCGGGCGAGCAATACCTGGCCCAGCGTGTTGTTGATTTTGTGAGCACCCGTATGCAGCAGGTCCTCGCGCTTGAGATAAATCCTGGCGCCGCGCGAGTGATCGGTTAGTCGCGCAGCGAACGACAAAGGCGTGGGGCGTCCGGCGAAGTTTTGCAACAACGCCGCCAGCTCCGCTGCAAACGCCGCATCGACGCGGGCCGCCTGGTAGGCTGCAGTCAATTCTTCCAACGGGGCCATTAGCGTTTCGGGAACGTACCGGCCGCCATAGATGCCCCAGTGACCGAGTTCGTCTGGTTGTGATTCAACTTCTGCCATACACTTAGGACGCTCGCTTGTTAGTTCGGAAACGCTGGTGAAAACTTTCGAACGTTGAGTTAGCAACTCGCGTTGTCTCAGAGTCAGCCCACGCTGACTCGTCTACAGACTCGCCGCACGCACAGCTTTCACAAACTCGCGCATACGCCGCTGGTCCTTTCGCCCCGGCTCGCTCTCAAGCCGGCTGCAGGCATCAACCGCGTAAGGCTTCACCTCCGCGATCGCTTGCCCAACATTTTCCGGCGACAAGCCACCCGCCAGAAACAGTTGCGGAAAAACTTTGCTCACCCGCCGCGCACTGGCCCAGTCGCTCAGCTTCCCCGTGCCGCCAAAGTTTTCCCGATCAAAAGCATCGAGCATGATGGCCGGAACATCGTAAGGTACAACGCTCTCCGGTTTGAACTCACCGCTGCTCGCAAACACCTTGATCACGTAATGACCGTGCAACGCCTTACAGTATTCCGGCGACTCCGTGCCATGCAACTGCACGCCTGCGATACCGGCAGCGGCTACAGTTTCCTTAAGCACCTCTAACTCTTCGTTGACGAACACGCCCACAGTCAGCAACTCTGCCGGCAGCCGATCGATAATCGCGCGCGCGGCTGCGGCGGTGAGGTAACGCGGACTGCGTCGATAAAAATTAAACCCGAGGGCGTCAGCGCCCGCGTCGACCGCAGCGAGCGCGTCGTCGAGATTCGTAATGCCGCAAATCTTTACCACGGTCATGGAATTCACGGTCATGGAATTCACGGTCATGGAATTATTGGGCGGTGCGATACAGTGTCAGCAGTGACGAAGGATCAGCCGCCCGCATCAGCGGCTCGCCTACGAGAAACCCACGATAGCCGGCAGCCTTTAGCTTGCCGACCACTTCCGGCGTGAGCCCACTTTCACTTACGAGAACTGCATCGTGTGGGGCCGCGCGCGCGAGCTGCAAGGAAGTTTCGGTTGAAACGGTGAACGTTCGCAAATCGCGGTTGTTAACTCCAATCAGTTTTGAGCCACACGCAACCGCCCGCTCCATCTCCCGCGGCGTATGTACTTCGACCAGGGCGTCCATTCTTAATTCCTCTTCCGTCAAGCGACGCAAACGCACGAGCGTTTCATCCGCCAGAGCGGCCACGATCAACAACACAGCGTCGGCCCCCGCTACCGCTGATTCGTGCACCTGGTATTCGTCGACAATAAAATCCTTGCGCAACATTGGGATTGAAACCGCAGCGCGTACGGCGCGAAAATCAAGTAGTGAGCCCGCAAAAAAATCTTCTTCGGTTAACACCGAGACAGCGGCCGCGCCTGCCGCTTCATAACTTCGCGCGAGCGACGCTG
>JAVEEA010000037.1 GCA_030840675.1 Pyrinomonadaceae bacterium | reverse complement strand
TTTGCGGCCGAACGACTGCGCGGCGAGGGTATTCAGGAAATTGGTTTGTTGTTTACGGTTGACGAAGAGGAGCGGAGCACGGGTGCGCAGGAGGCGAATAAGAGTCCACTCAATCCCGCGCCGGAGTTTCTCATCAACGGTGAGCCGACTGACAACAAACTTGCCGTCGCCACCAAGGGCGCGTTGCGACTGCGTTTAAGCACGCGGGGACGCGCGGCGCATTCAGCCTATCCCGAGCAGGGTGAGTCTGCGATTGAAAAGTTGCTGGACGTGCTGGCGAGCGTGCGTAAGTGTGACTGGCCCACCGACGCGGCGCTGGGCGAGACCACCTGCAACATTGGCATTGTCAGCGGCGGCACGAGAGTGAATGTAATTCCCGCTGCCGCCGTCGCCGATTTGCAACTGCGCCTGGTCAGCAAGGTGGAGCTCGTCAAAGAAATTATCGAGGATGCGGTTGCGGGTCGCGCCGAGATCGAATATTTGTCGGAGCACGAGCCGGTCCACTTGCACACCGTGAGCGGCATCGAGCAATGCGTGGTGCGCTTTACGACCGATATTCCTTATTTGTCGCAGTGGGGCCGGCCGTTGCTGTTGGGGCCTGGCTCGATTCTGAGTGCGCACACGGAACACGAGTTTGTGCTCAAACAAGAATTAACCACGGCCGTTGAGCTGTATGTCAGGTTGGTGCGCTCGTTAATTTCCTGAAAGAGGTTGGCCGCCGGGTTTGCTTAACGTTGTTGCGTCAATCGGGTTGATTAAGTCGAGTTCCGGACCGCAAAAATAGATTGCTCGGTAATAGATTTCGAGTACCCAAAGATTGATTGGGAGTAGCCAAAGGTTGATTGGGAGTACCCCAAGGTTGATTGGGAGTACCCAAAGGTTGATTGGGAGTACCCGAAGATTGATTGGGAGTACCCCAAGGTTGATTGGGAGTACCCGAAGATTGATTGGGAGTACCCGAAGATTGGTTGGGAGTACCCGAAGATTGATTGGGAGTACCCGAAGATTGATTGGGAGTACCCGAAGATTGATTGGGAGTACCCGAAGATTGGTTGGGAGTACCCGAAGATTGTTTGGGAGTACCCAAAGATTGATTCGAGGTACTGGTAAGCTAATTTGCAGTAGCCTGAAACTGATCGAGTCCGAGCAGGATTTGTTGGTGAATGCTCATTAGGAGCGGTGGCGGAGGGAAGTTTAGAACGGCAGTCGTCGTTTGCTTGTTTGGGAGAGATGGAATGAGGTTGGCACTAATCGGGACCGGGGCAATGGGCCAGTTGGTGGCGACGCAGGCGCGCGCCGCAGGCGACGAGATTGGAGCGACGTTCGGTTCCGAGGTTGCTGCTCGATCGGTTTCTGAGTTTGCGGAAATCCTCAGCGACCACGATGCGGCGATCGACTTTTCAGTGAGCGGCGCGGTGACGAAAAATGTCGCGGCTTGTGCCAGCGCGGGTGTGCCGCTCGTGGAAGGGACCACTGGCTGGCACGATCAGGAAACAGAGATTCGGCGACTGGTTGCCAAGCACGACGCCGCGCTGGTCTATGGCGCAAACTTCTCGGTGGGTGTAAATGTTTTCTATCGCCTGGTGGCCCAGGCAGCCAAGCTGATGGCGGGTCTCGATCAGTATGGCGTGTTCATTGAGGAAGAACATCACGCGCGTAAACGCGATGCACCTTCGGGAACGGCGCTGAAACTGAAAGAATTGCTGGCGCGCGATATCAAGCGCGAGATTCCAGTTGCTTCGGTGCGTGCGGGCTATATTCCCGGCACTCATCGCATTGGCTTCGACTCGGCCGCTGACCAGATCACGTTGACGCACATGGCGCGTTCCCGCGAAGGCTTTGCCGCCGGCGCACTGCTGGCCGCGCGTTGGATAGTTGGTCGCCAGGGAATGTTTGAGTATTCGCAGGTGATTGATGAGGTGCTGGACGACCGGCGGAGACGTGATTGAGGCGGTGGGTTCATTACGAATATTTGAAGCAAGCAACTGAGAGAATATGTAGGAAATTCCGGGGTCCGCTCTGATTAGACTGGAGGCTTCAAAATGACGAAAGCTATTGAATGGTTGCGCGGTTGCGCGACCGCGCTTGTGACGCCGTTCAAATCCGACGGCGCGATTGACGAAGCTGCCCTGACACGCTTGATCGAGTATCAACTCGCTGGTGGGGTGAAGCTGCTGGTTCCGTGTGGCACCACCGGCGAAAGCGCGACGATGACCGAAGCCGAAGATCAACGCGTCATCAAACTCGCAATCGAACTAGCGCAGGGACGAGCGCGCGTTATTGCCGGCACGGGCAGCAACTCGACGGCCGCTGCCATCGAGAATTCGAAAATTGCCGCCGGCCTCGGCGCTGATGCAGTCCTGGTGGTTGCTCCGTTCTATAACAAACCAACGCAGGCAGGTTTGTACGCGCACTTCCGCGCGCTTGCGGAAGCAGTCGATCTGCCGATCGTTGTTTACAACGTTCCCGGTCGCACCTCCTGCAACCTTGCCGCGAACACCACGCTGCGGCTGGCACGCGACTGCGAAAACATCGCGGCCGTTAAAGAAGCCTCCGGGAACCTGTCGCAGATCATGGAAATACTGCGGGCACGCCCCGAGGGTTTTCGCGTACTCTCCGGCGATGACGCACTCACGTTCCCGATGATCGCACTCGGCGCCGACGGTCTGATCTCAGTAGCAGCAAACGAGGCGCCGGAATTGATGGCGCGCCTGGTTGAGCTCGCCCTCGCCGAACGGTGGGACGAAGCGCGCGCGCTTCATTATCGCCTGCTGCCATTGCTGGAAGTAAACTTCATCGAGTCGAGTCCGGGACCGGTGAAAGCCGCACTGGCCATGATGAATTTGATCGAAGAAAATTTTCGTTTGCCGCTGGTACCGATCGAAGCGACGAGTCGCGCCATCCTGCGCACGGTGCTGGCCGAACTCGGACTCTTGAAGGAAGCAACGTATGCCGCTTCGTGACGACATTGAAAAGCTGGGCGCGCGTGACGACCCGGACTTTGGCTCCGACGATCGGGCGCTGTTTGATGAATTCAAACTTGCCTTGAATCGCGGGGAAGTGCGCGCGGCTGAACGTACGAGCGACGGAACCTGGATCGTCAACGCCTGGGTGAAGCAGGGCATACTGCTCGGCTTTCGCATGGGCCAACTGGTGGACATGTCAGCGTCATCAGTGCTGCGCTTCTTCGACAAGGAGACTTATCGCACCCGGCCCACCACGCTCAGTGAAAACATCCGCATCGTCCCTGGCGGTTCAAGCATCCGCGAAGGCGCCTACCTCGCGCCGGGGGTGGTTTGCATGCCGCCCATGTATGTAAACGTCGGCGCGTATGTCGACGAAGGTACGATGATCGATAGTCATGCGCTGGTCGGTTCGTGCGCGCAAATCGGGAAGCGCGTGCATCTGTCGGCGGCGGCGCAAATTGGCGGCGTGCTGGAGCCGGTGGGCGCAGTGCCCGTCATCATCGAAGACGATGTATTGGTAGGCGGCGGCTGCGGAGTTTACGAAGGCACGATTGTTCGCGCACGCGCGGTGTTGGCAGCAGGTACGATTCTCACCGCCTCCACTCCCGTCTATGATCTGGCGCGCGAAAAAATCTATCAACGCACGGCCGCTGCGCCGTTGGAGATTCCCGCCGGCGCCGTAGTGGTTCCCGGTTCGCGCGAGGTTCGCAGTGAACGCGGACAAGCATGGGGACTCTCGCTCTACGCGCCCGTAATTGTTAAGTATCGCGACGAAAAAACCGAACGCGCCGTGCAGTTGGAAGACTACTTGCGGTGACGTGAGCGTGTACGCCTTGATGAGTTGGCGTAACGCAGCTAAGGAATTCGACGCCATGGCGAGGGCCGGCCCGGCGTCGCGCTTTCGCCTGCGCCTTGAGTTTTAGCTTGGATTGGTTAGAACCTTGACAGGCCTGCACAAGACACCTATTTTGAGTGAGAGGTTGTCGATGACTTACATACAAATTCCTGAAGCTTACAGGACCGATGCATTACTCCTGCTCGTCAAGAGTGGATTCCCAATAGTGTGCCTCCCTCAGAAAAGGTACGGAGTGCAAGACGAGCATGTAAAGATACTCAAACGCAAACGTATTCCTTTCACAAAATTAGATACCAGCAAAATTCGAATGCCCAAACCTTCGCTGGCAATATGAGAAAGTACGAAATCTACTTGCCTTTGAAATACAACGATGGCGAGTCGATTGAGTCAGCGAAAATAGTAGGCGTATGGGATGAGCTTGCGGACTCCTTTGGTGGGGTCACGGTGAGTTCATTATCAGCTCCGTATCAGGGAAGATGGAAATACGGAGGAGTCGAATATTTTGATGATATCATCAAGGTAGAAATCATCGCGACGAACGACAGGGCAGCGAGAAGGTTCTTCAAAGCATTCAAAGAACACCTCAAAGAGTCTCTCCAACAAGTAGACATCCTAATTACGACGCACGGTATTCAGGTTATCTGATTCGCCAATTAGCGCCATGTCAAGGGATGTATGACTAAGCAATCTGAGTTATTGGCTTTGGCAAAGCTGCGACAACGCACTCGTTAACCTACTCGACACTCTTTGACAGTAACGGCAACTTCAAACGACAGTCTGTCATTGCAAGATAGACGACTACATCGCTTGCACCCGCCGCAATTTCGCGTTTAATGTCTGCTTGGCTTGAAGATTCACTACGCGAAAAACGGAGGCTTACATTTCTTTCAGACAATTTCAGCCACCAGCATTTCTGCGCGGGATCGGACGGAGCCCGATTCGTCAGATCACGGATCGGGCCAAGCCGGGCGACATTAGTTTCGGACTCGGCGAACCGGACCTATCCACTCCCGAAGTGATTCGCCGGGAAGCCGTACGCGTCATTCAGGAGGAACGCAACGGTTACACTTTGCAAGCCGGGTTGCCGGCGCTACGTGAACGCGTGGCCAGTGACTATCCACACCTGAGTCTTTCGACCGACCAGGTGATCATCACCGCCGGTTCGCAGGAAGCGATGTATCTCGCTTTGCTAACACTCGTGGAAACGGGCGACGAGGTGTTGATTCCCAATCCCGGCTTTGTCGCTTATCCGACGATCACTCAAATGGCCGGCGGTACTCCCACCTTTTATCGACTACCCGCTGCCAATGATTTCAGTTTTGATTTGGACGACTTCAAAGCGCAACTCACCGCGCAGACGAAGGTCGTAGTCTGCACCAGTCCTTCAAACCCCACGGGGCGCACGTTGACGAACGAGGAGTTGCGCGGGATGGCCCAGGCCATCGAAGCGAGCGGCTCTGCGGCGTTTGTTATCAGCGATGAAATCTATCGCGATCTTTACTTCACAGGAGCACGCCCGGGTTCCATCTCGGAACACTATCCGCGCACGATCGTCATTAGCGGTCTTTCAAAATCCACTTGCATGACAGGTTGGCGTCTGGGTTGGATTCTTGGCGACGCAGCGGTGCTGCGCGCCTGCCATCTGCTGCATGGGTATGTGACAACCTGCGCGGCTACGGTTTCACAAAAGGCTGCGCTGGCAGCGTGGAGTGACGAGGCAGTTCAGGCGCGCCGGCAAATTCGCGCAACCTTTCATGAACGTCGCGATCATTTGTTGGCGTCGCTACGCGGCGCGGGGATGAGTTGCGTCACACCGGAAGGTGCGTTCTATACGATGGTTGATATCCGTCGCTACGGATCGTCAATCGAAGTGGCGGAGGCTATGTTGGAAACAGGCGTGGTGACGGTGCCAGGAAATGCGTTTGGCAGCGAGGGGGAGGGTTTCCTGCGCGTTTCATTTTGCGCAGACATGCCGATGTTGACTGAGGGTGTCGCGCGAATGAGCGCAGCCCTGAAACGCAATCTGTAGGGGCTCAATGGGCGCCGTGCATGGTTGACCGCGAATCAGCTTTGCGCGAACGGAGGCGCCTACGCAGCACGCCCCCACGATTTTGACTCGGTCGGACGCTCGCGGTTCTCATTTGAAACTCTATGACTAAAAAACTTCGCGTCGGCATACTTGGCGCCACCGGCATGGTCGGGCAGCGCTTCATTCAGTTACTGGAAAACCATCCGCAGTTTGAGATCACCGCACTCGCCGCTTCCGATCGTTCGCAGGGAAAAAGTTTTCAGGAAGCGTGCACCTGGCGTCTCAACGGTGAGCTGCCCGCGTTTGTAAAATCAATGGTCGTCCAGGCGCCCGAACCGCCGCTTGATTGTGAACTCGTCTTTTCCAGTTTGCCCGGTGAGATGGCGCGCGCGAGTGAAGGCGCTTTTGCGCGTGCGGGTTTTCCGGTAATTAGTAATTCTTCAGCTTTCCGTATGGACCATGACGTGCCTTTGCTCATTCCCGAAGTGAACCACGAACATCTCGGCTTGTTGGAGACGCAAAAGAAAAATTACGGGCAACAGGGATATCTGGTCACGAATCCAAATTGCTCGACGATCATGTTGGCACTCGCGCTCGCGCCGCTGCAAAAACAATTCGGGGTAACCAGTGTCGTGGCTACCACGATGCAGGCGTTATCGGGCGCCGGCTATCCCGGCGTTCCTTCGCTCGCGATTAGCGACAACGTGCTTCCGTTTATCGATGGCGAGGAAGAGAAGATCGAACAGGAGACGTTAAAGATTCTCGGAAGGTTTTCAGAAACTCGGATCGCTGAGGCTGCGATGCAAGTGAGTGCCCAATGTCATCGCGTTAATGTTTCCGACGGACACCTGGCGGCCGTACGGGTGAAGCTCGAACGACCTGCCCCGCTGACTGCAGTACGCGAAGCGTTTGCCTCTTTCCAGGCGCTGCCGCAGGAGTTACGCCTGCACTCGGCGCCGGAGTTTCCTATTCTCGTACGCGCGGAAGCTGATCGGCCGCAGCCCAGAATTGATCGTGACGCAGGAAAGGGAATGAGTGTCACAGTGGGCCGGCTGAAAGCTGACAACGTACTTGACTACCGCTTTGTGGCGTTGAGCCATAACACCATCCGCGGCGCGGCGGGCGCGGCGCTGCTCAATGCCGAATTGATGATTGCCAC
>JAVEEA010000027.1 GCA_030840675.1 Pyrinomonadaceae bacterium | reverse complement strand
TCCTGAAAGTTGTTGTGCGCATTCTGGGCGCGGTCGGGAGCGAAGATTCTGCCCGGCAACATTGGTTCGCCGTCCACCGCTTCCACAATTCCCATTTCGTCGGCGCCGATTTCAATCAGCGGCACCTTTCTCACAATACGTTCAAACGGATACTTGATCAGGTGCAGGCCCGGCTTGAGGACGTCCGCCTGAATACCTACTTCGCCCTCGGTTGCAACGACTCGTCCGGGAGGCATCTTCGCGCCGAAGTAGCGGCGCTCCTTGATCGCGATTTCGCGCGCATCCACATTGACCGCAATCCGTTTGAGGATAATGAGCAGCACCACGAGGATGACAAACGCCACCACCAGAAATGGCAGCAGGGAAGCAAAGTCAAAGTTGTTCATTGGTCTTACCTCTTTCAGTACGCGGGGTTGTTACTTGAGTTAATCATTCCGGCGCCGCTTCCAATTCGCGGCGCGCATTTGCGAGGGTACGTTTCAAAAGAAAGCCTGCGCCCGAGCTTCTGGTTGGCGACGATAGTACCCAGAATTCGCTGTCGAGTATAGAGCGCAGTTCGGTTGCGGAAACGTTGGCAAGCCGGCCGTCGCGCCAAAAACGCAGCACTACTTCAACTGCTGTTTGGTAGACAGCGGCATCATCGGACAAGGCCGCGATGTGCAGGGTCTTCGCAGTTGAACCGCGGTCGGGCGCGCTTTGGTACGACGCGATGACGGCGCTAGCGAGAGTTTGGTTCACGCGTAACTCGTGACGCGTGACATATGAAACCAGCGCAAGCAATTTTGCCTCGAAATCCGCGGCGGCGATCAGGGAGTCCAACACTTCATCGTAAAACTCTGTGCTTAACTGCGCGTCGTGGAGCGCAGACTTCTGGCCGGCCCGGGCGCGCTCTAGTATTTCAGTGCGACGTTGAGCGGCTGCGGCAGTTGCATCGGCGGCCGCTTCTGCAAGGGTGAACGCCAGGTCCTCGGTGGTACCGTCAATGAATAATGCGCGGCCGGGTTGCGGCGGCAAAGCGTCGCTGGCAGCTGAACGGGCGGGCTTTTGCCAAAAATAAATGGCGATAGCCGCGAAAGCCAGGATGAAAAAGGAAGTAATGAGAAAGGTGACCATTTGGGCCACGACAGCAGTGCGCCTTCAAGTGTTAGCGAGCCGAACTGTTCGTCGTATTCGGATATACGTGGCGGAGAATCCGCAGGTTTCAGAAACGAACGAGAGACTTTGTTCGCGCCGCGCGCTCATTGCGGGCAGGATACCCGCGCTCCAGGACGACCCAGTAAAAAAAATAGCTGAGTGGTCGGACCCAGTCGCTACCGCTCCGGTTCTGAGGTGGTCGCTCTCGCAGTGAAACCGCTTGCTCCTGTGCGGGTGGCCCGTGTAAAGTAGCGGCGAACAACCCCTACGCACTCCCCTTTTAGCAACTTTGTTGGAGGAAACACGGATGTCTTCTGAAAGCATTCCTGCGAACGAGTACCCGGACAAGATCGGATTCAAACCCGACAACCCCTACCTCGAAACATTTCGTCCCTACATTCCAGCCGGTGTGCAACTGCGGGAACTCACGGTGCTGCCATTAATCATTGGCACGCTGTTGGGGATGGTGTTCGGGGCCTCGTCTCTTTACCTCGTTCTCAAAGTTGGTTTGACAGTCAGTGCGTCCATTCCAGTCGCGGTTATCTCCATCACGATCTTTCGCATCTTTTCAAAGTTTGGCATGAAGGACGCGACGATTCTTGAAAACAATATTGTGCAGACGGCGGGCTCCGCAGGGGAATCAATCGCGTTTGGCGTCGGCGTCACCATGCCTGCGATTATGATCCTGGGAATGGATCTGGAGTTTACCCGCGTAATGCTGGTGGCAATGTTGGGGGGCCTGCTCGGAATCCTAATGATGATTCCGTTGCGGCGCGCGCTGATAGTGGCTCAGCACGGTTACCTGAAATATCCGGAAGGCACGGCCTGCGCGGAAGTCTTGAAGGCCGGAGCTTCCGAGGAGTCGCGCCGGGCAGCCGCAGCCGGTTCAGTTGAACATGCCAGTGCCATGGATGAGGGCGCACAAACTGGCGCGAAGACGATCTTCGGAGGACTAGGAGTTGGATTTCTCTATCAAGTTTTGATGACCGGTTTGAAAGGATGGAAGGACACGCCAGAAAAGGTTTTTGGCGCGCCGTTCAAGGCGGGTTCGATCTCCGCGGAAATCTCACCGGCGTTGCTCGGTGTCGGTTACATCATCGGTCCACGAATAGCTTCCATCATGTGTGCGGGCGGTGTGCTGGCATACCTGGTACTGATTCCCGCTATCAAGTTTTTTGGCGAAGGGATGACCACGGTCCTGCCGCCGGGAACCGTTCCCATCAGCGAAATGAGCCCGGGTCAGATTCGCGGCGCTTATATTCTTTACATTGGCGCGGGCGCGGTCGCCGCCGGCGGCATCATTAGTTTGTTCCGATCCTTGCCGACAATTTGGAGTGGCCTCAAGGGGGGCTTGGCAGACTTGCGCGGCGGCCCGGCTGCCAGCGCGAATGCACCGCGTACCGATCAAGACCTTTCGATGAAATTTGTCGTCGGGGGCATCATCGCGCTGATTGGCATGATCATGGCTTTCCCGCAGTTGGGACTACAGATCAACGTCTTTGTGGCGTTTATGGGTGCTATCCTGATCATCGCGTTCGGTTTTCTGTTCGTGACAGTTTCGTCCCGACTGACCGGCGAAATTGGTTCCTCGTCGAATCCGATTTCCGGAATGACAGTCGCCACTTTGTTGCTCACCTGCTTGATATTTCTGATCATCGGCTGGACCGGCCCCAGCTACTACATCACCGCCTTGTCGATCGGCGGTATTGTTTGCATCGCTTCTTCCAACGGCGGCACGACTTCGCAGGACTTGAAGACCGGCTTCTTGATTGGCGCCACTCCGAAGTATCAGCAGGTTGCGATTCTGGTGGGCGCGTTTGCTTCAGCGCTGGTACTGGGTCCGATCCTCCTGTTGCTTAACGACTCGGCGACTGTCTACGTGCCTCGCACGAGTTTTGAGCCGGCCAAGCAGAGCGTGGCTCTGGACGCGACGCGGGCTGCTTCATTGCCTGCTTACACTGATTCAATCAAGCCGGCGTCGGGCGATTATCGCGTGCTCAAGAATGTAGCCGGTCCAGCAGTCGTTGCCGGGCTCGATCCCGGCGAGTATCTGGTGGATGGTTCCGGCAAAATCGCGTACAAGGTCGAGGAAAATTTCCCCGCCACCTTGAAGGCTGATCCTTCGCAGGCCGGACCTCCCGAAAAGCTGAAGGGGCCCCAGGCGAACACCGATACCGGCATGTACCGGCCCTGGCATAAGACCGATACCGCCGGTGGACCAGCAGGTCGTTACTTATTAAACGATCAGGGGGTACCGGTTTACTTGTCTGACCCGGGCATCAACGGGATTCACAAGGTCCGGCCTGATGGTTCAGCAGTCACCAAGTATGACGCGCCCAAAGCGACGCTGATGTCCTACATCATCAAGGGCATTCTCAATCGGCAACTGCCGTGGGGACTGGTGCTCCTGGGCGTCATGATTGCTATCGTGCTCGAGATGAGCGGCATTCCGTCGCTGGCATTCGCAGTTGGAGTTTATCTGCCGCTGTCTTCGTCGAGTCCGATCTTCATCGGCGGTATGATTCGCTGGGGCGTGGATCGTTACCTGCGCAAGAAACTGAAGGACAAGAAACTCACGGAAGATCAACTGGTCGCCGAAACGGATAAGAGCCCCGGTGTCTTGATGGCTTCAGGGTACATCGCCGGTGGCGCGCTGGCAGCAATCGTTATCGCCATTCTGCAGGGCGTCCCGAGACCGGCCCTGGCAAGCTTTAATAAGTCTGTTGAAGACTGGGCCACGCTGCACAACCCGATGTTCAGTGGCGGAAACGCCGACCTGTTGTCGATGATACCGTTCCTGGTGCTGATGGTGTTGTTGTATTTGGTGGGCCGAGAAGTCTTGTTGACCAGCAAACCCGCAACCGTTAAGCGGCGCTGAGACACGCTGCTGACAGGGAATCTCAGGCCGTTAACTCTAGTTTACTACCATCGAGGCGCGCTGCTAAGAAAAGGGCGCGCTTCGCACTACAAGGACCAGCACTAATGCGAATTTCAAATTCTCAGGCACCGTTCTTCTCAGCTATTCTTCTTGGTCTTTTGATTTTTGTGGCGGTCGCGCCAATTGGAGCTCAGCAGCCGCCGCGACGTTCCCCGTCAGACACGGTGCGAGAATTTTACAAGGCGATGCGCGAGCGAAAGTTTCGCGAGGCGTTTGCCATGTCGATTTACAAACCCGCGATCGAACCCTTGAAACCGCAGGAGTTTGAAGACCTGCGTCCGGACTTTGAAAAAATGGCGGCGGTGATTCCCGAGCAAGTTAACATCGGCGGGGAACAGATCAGTGGCGAGGTAGCGACGGTCTTCATAAAAGTGAAGGAAGGCGATCTTGCCGAGAAACCAGAGCCGCTGGCGTTATTGCTCGTCGATGGTGTTTGGACCATCGGCGACAAAGAAAGTCAGGCGCTAGTCAAGAAGGCCGGGAAACAGTTTTTCTTTAACGCCCGCATCGACGCACATCACAGCGATGTGCAGGATATGTTCACGCGCATCTCGCTGGCCGAGTTGCTGTATAGCCAGCAGCACAACGGCACGTTTGCGGATTTGGCTACCCTGATCACTGGCGGACTGGTACCCAAAGACATCGAAGGCATAGACTCTACCGGTTATCGTTTCCACGTTAACGCGCCTGCGGGCGGCAACACCTGGAACGCGGCAGCCGAACCCGCACAGTATGGACGCACCGGTCGTCTTTCTTTTTACATGGACGCGGCCGGCGTCAGAAGCAGCGATACTGGCGGTAAACCGCTAACTCCTTCGGACAAGAATTAGGCGACTACCAGGCAGCGCCGCTTAGCCAGACGAGCCCAAAATCTTTCTGTTGCGCCATACCCTCCGGCTCACTAGAATGGACGAGCGGTTCCCCGGTTCGGCTTCCTGTTTCTGCCCTCCTCAAGTTTAGCCAACGACACTTTGTTTCGTGGGCGTCAAAGCGTTTCCGATTGTGAGCGTTAGAAAATCATGGCGGAATTCACTCGCTCAATTGTGGCTCGGCTGCGGCAATTCGTCGGTGATCGCCGCCGTTCGTCGCGTCGCAGTGTGCGTCTGCGCTTGAGTCTTTCCCTTATCTCGCCTTCGAAAAACCGCAATGGCAAACAGCGGATTAGCAGCCTGGACGGCTACACGCTCGACCTCGGCCTCGGGGGACTGGGCATTGTCGTCCCGCGCATTACCCTCGACGAACATCATCTGGTCGGCGAGAATCGCATCCTGAACGTGAAGCTCGAACTCCCGACGGGACCGGTTGAGATGCGGGTGCTGCCGGTCCGCTACGAAAGTTTGGAAGAACATGAGACGGAGACGGGTTACTTGATTGGGGTGCGAATAGAAGGAATGTCAGATGAGGATCGGATGAAGTTTACGGATTACTTTGCGTCCCTGGCCTCAGGTTAACAATCCGCGGATTGAAGAAACTTCAGCTCACCAAAAACTTCGGGTACGTGAAAGTAGGGTTCTGGCGTGTAGGTAGGTTGCCAGGCGAGGTAGCGTTCATTTCCCAAACCCACGCAGCGAAATAAGTTCACTCGCCAAATCGCGCCGGGTGGTGGTGCGGGAATCGCCTCACTCCACGGAATGCTCAGCGCCAGCGTAACTCGATCACTTTCCACCCTGGACGCCACGGTCAAACCCGATTGAAATTCCCAATCGGTTTCACGACCAGCGGGCGTCACGCGAATTCCCAGATCAAGCCACTCCCCTGTGGGTGCAACTTCAAACTCGTAATAGCACTCGGGCTGTTGCGGATCTGGCGCGAGGAATATCTCACAAACATCCCGTTCCCAGAGACCGATACTCTTTTCGCTGAGTTGCGGGTTGGTACTC
>JAVEEA010000008.1 GCA_030840675.1 Pyrinomonadaceae bacterium | reverse complement strand
GCACGCTGAGAGTACTTTGGCCTACGAAACACGCCCTAATGTTTTTGGTTCCCACACCCGTCACCGTTTACCAGCAAGCGGAAACTTTACTACTTCGTATCGAGCATTGAACTCGTCATTACTGTGTTCTGATTTCTACAACAACTTGATCGCTCAGCGGCGGGTGGAGTTGGCAAGCCGTGGGCGAGTATTATGCGACCGCTACTGCTCTCCTGACAGATGCAATTTGTAAGACACTTCCTGGCATGACTGGACACGCAGCTAAAGATACCGAGTTCCCCCACTCTGCCAGGACCATCTGGCAACGCCGCTGGGTGCGTCTGGCCCTTATCTGGGGAATCTGGACCTTCATTGGTATCGTCTTCGCCTTTCAGGGCTACTTCACTTCGTATCGCTCGGAACGGCCCATGCCCTTCGCGGAGTCGCTGTACATCCAGATGACCTGGGCGTACATGTTCGCCCTCGCGACGCCGCTCGTACTTTGGGCGGCGGCCCGGCTGCCGATCGAACGCAGTAATTGGGTGCGCAGCGCACTCTTGCATATCCCCCTCAGCATAGTTCTCAGCGGCGTGTTGACGGCTCTCGGACGGGTGCTCATCTGGTTGCGCTTCGGCTATCCAGTCGGCAGGACGCTCACGTTTGCGAGCGTAACCAATTTCGTAATCAGCAATTTCAGCGAAGGAATTGGTATCTACCTGCTGATCGCGTTGACGAGTTATGCCTACGATTACTATCAACGCTTTCGCGCCGGACAAATCAAGACGCTACAGCTCGAAGCGCAGCTCTCACACGCGCAACTGCAGGCGCTCAAGATGCAGCTCCATCCTCATTTCCTCTTCAACACTCTCCACTCAATCTCCGCGCTCCTCTACAGCGACGTGGCAGCCGCACGCACGATGATTACGCGTCTGGGAGATTTTTTGCGACTGACCTTGGAAAACTCCGGCTCGCAGGAAGTGACTCTGAAGCAGGAGACGGAATTTCTCACCTGCTATCTCGAGATCGAACGCATCCGCTTTCAAAATCGTCTCATCACTCGCATAAACCTCGGCGAAGAGACGCTTGACGCTCAGGTGCCGAATCTAATCCTGCAACCAATCGTTGAGAATGCCATCCGCCACGGCATTGCCCCGCGTTCCACTCCCGGCCTGATCGAAATTGACGCGAAACAACATAACGGTACGCTTCGTATTCAAGTCCGAGACAACGGCCCGGGACTTCCTGAACATCGGACCTCCGAGATCCTGTTTAAGAAGGGCCTGGGATTGGCTAACACCGAAACGCGGTTGGCACAGCTATACGGAACGGATCATCTCTTCTATTTTAGAAACGATCCCGACGGCGGGTTGATCGTAACCATTGAGATACCGTTTCACACAAACGGCGCTGCTGCCCACCAACCAACTTCCAGATAGTTTGCACAGCCTGATCTTCGTTGCCTCCGGCCCCTCAGCAATTAGAAACTAGAAGTGTTTATTGCTACCCGCGGCGAGGTGCAGCTATTTTCTTTAGTTGGTCCACCATACTTTCCGCAACCAACGGGTCTCGCACGCGTTAAGACGATAACCATGACTGACTCTCCTCCCATCCGCGTATTGTTAGTAGACGACGAACCGCTCGCGCGCGCGATGTTACGCGAGATGCTCTCGAGCGATGCGCACGTGACCATCGTGGGTGAGTCCTGTAATGGGCGCGAGGCGTTGGCTGCGATTCGGGTCCACTCACCGGATTTGATCTTTCTCGACGTACAGATGCCCGAGGTGGGCGGCTTCGAAGTGCTCAGCGCGTTGGGGAAAGGGCCGTTGCCTTACATAATTTTTGTCACTGCCTACGATCAATACGCAGTGCGCGCGTTTGAAGTGCAGGCCCTCGATTACCTGCTGAAGCCATTCGACCAGGAACGCTTTGACGTCTCCTGGCAACGCGCGAAAGCGCAGATCCTGCGTGATCGAAACGGCGGCGGCAACATGGATCGCCGCATTCTGGCATTGCTGGAAGAAATGAAGGCCGGCAACAACTATCTCGAACGGCTGGTGATTAAAACGGGCGGCCGCATCTTCTTCCTCGACACCGGAGAGATCGATTGGATTGAGGCGGAGGGCAACTACGTCTCCGTACACAGCGCCAAAAAATCTCACTTGCTGCGGGAAACGATCAGTAATCTTGAAGCACAGCTCGACCCGAAGAAGTTCGTGCGCATTCATCGCTCAGCAATCATTCGCCTGGATTTTATCGAGGAACTCCAACCCTGGTTTCATGGCGAGTATCGCGTCATCCTGCAAGACGGCACTCAGCTTACTCTCTCCCGCAATCACCGCGAGAAACTACAGGAAGCCCTGGGAAAACTTCCCTGACGGTTGATTGCCTACCACGACTATCACCGCCTCAAGCCCCCTAGTCACAAGCCTCTGCCCTTCCGTCACAAAAGCAAAGTCCTTCGTAACACTTCCGCGTATAAGTAGCGTCCTTCAAGCTGGGTGATTGAAACCGCGAGCCCACTATACGATTCCGCGTCGAGTGAATTGACTATTCGCTTGAGGTATTCAAGCGACTCCTGCACAGGTGCAGACTTGCGGGGTAAGACACAAGGCAGGAGTTTAGCGAAAGCGAACAGTGGGTTGCCGGCAGACGCAAGCGTGCGGAACCGCTCGGCACGATCCCCATGCTGAAGAAAATTAACGGACGTAAAGAATGAGGAGGGACGTTATGGACTCGATCACATCCTGGGAGGACCTGCCAGGCAACAGGCTTGCTTCACCCGATACGCAAACTGAACCTGCATCAACTTCCGGCAGTGTCGGGGCACTCAAGCAGTTGGTTTTCAGGTTACTTCGCGAAGTGCAGGGCATCACCGAAATCAACCCGAATAACATCGCGGGTGGTCTGGATTTCTACGACGAGGTGAGTCGCTTCGAGACTGATCTAATTCGCCGCGCCTTATTGCAGACCGGAGGACACCAGGTAAGGGCAGCGAAATTGCTGAACCTGAAAGTGACGACCTTGAATTCGAAGATCAAACACTACAACATTAGTCCGGGCGGCTTTGCCAACCTCTATCCGCTGGCCGAGCAGAGTCTGATTGAGGAACGGCCACACGCCTGAGTCACCCACCGCCGGCCCACGCTAACCCGAGATCACCCAGTCTTCAGAGGCTGGGTGATTTTTTTTACCGTGAGCGCTGGCCGAGTTGCGTACGAAAAAATGAAAGGGACCTCGCCGTTGCTCGCGTTGCTGCCGGCGATATCCAATAACCTCCACCCCGCTCTTCGTACTAATCCAAATTCCGCAAGCTGATTTTCAACTCGCTGGGTTGAGTTGGCCCACGCTAGTGACGAATTGGCGCTTCCAGCATGCGGCCCCGCAGGCACACTCGTTGCTCCTCTCCCGATTGTGTTTCAAGTGAGGGCTACGAGTTCTTGGATACATGCAGACCTCGCCCGATCAGCTTGAAACTGAATTGAGAAGCTCCCCATCGTGAGCCTCGCGGCTTAAAGACGTCACGACCAGACAGTGTTTTCGCTTCCGGAAAACGGTGCAAGAAAGGATTGGATTATGAGTAACACCAAATTAAGAAAAGTGGCTGCGGCTTTCGGGCTTCCTTTTCTGGCAGTCGCCTTCATCCTTACCATGACGGCTAGCAGTGGGTTCGCACAAAGCGCCACTGGCCAAATCAATGGCAAGGTAACGGACCCTAACGGCGCGGTCGTCGTAGGCGCAGCGGTGAGCGCCAAATCGGTAGACACCGGCCGCGTAACGACCGCCGTCTCTGATACCGATGGCAGCTATACCATGACCGCACTTCAGCCGGGCCTTTATGACGTAAGCATCCAGGGCGGAAATTTCAAGGCCAGCAGTCAACGAGTGCAGGTCACGATCGGGTCACGTGTCTCGGTCGATACGCAACTTGCATTAACCGAAGTGACCGGTGAAACGGTCAGCGTAATTGCCAGCGAGGGCGTTGAGGTCAACACACAAACCGCCGAGGTTTCCAACATCGTCACCGGCACACAGATTCGCGAACTGCCGACGTTAACTCGTAACCCCTACGATTTGATCGGCCTCGCGAACAACGTTTCGAATGATGATCCGGGACCGGCGGTGCCGGGAGTCGGCGTTTCCGGGCGCGGCGCCGGTTTCAATATCAACGGTCTGCGCGCCGCCAGTACAAACGTGCTGCTCGATGGTGTCGACAATAACAACGTCTACTATGCGGCCCTGGGCCAGAACATTCCGCTTGACGCCGTCGGCGAGTTTCGCGTCATCACCAGCAATTTCTCCGCTGAATACGGACGCGCGTCGGGCGGCATCATCAACGTACTGACCCGCGGCGGATCGAACGCCTTTCATGGTTCGGCTTTCGAATTCAACCGCATTTCCAAGCTGGCTTCGAACGGCTTTAACAACAACGCTAACGGCATTCCGCGCGGCGTGTTTACACGCAACCAATTCGGCTACACCTTCGGTGGACCAGCAGTCAAAGACAAGTTGTTCTTTTTCAGTAGCACGGAATGGACCCGCGTGCGCAGCGCCGGCGACGTCTTGTCGGTAGTGCCGACGCAAGCGCTGACCAATGCGTCCGCCGCGGCCACGCGCAATTTCTTTGCCCCCTATTCGCTGCAGAGCACGCCGACCGGGACTTCCTACACCGTCGGACAGGTCAGCAGTATCTTCAACCTGCCGGCTGGTAACGCCTTCGCGGCGCTGCCTGCAAATTTGACTGCCTTTGAGTTAGTCAAATTTACTGAACCAACCAATCTCGGCGGCGGCATTCCGCAGAACACCTATTCAACTGCTGCTCGCGTTGACTTCAACCTCAGCAGCAAGACTTCGCTTTACGGTCGCTACGCCCGCGAGGTCAAGGATTTCTTCAGCGGCACCACGGCCTTTAGTCCCTATGCGGGCTACGACACAGGCTCGACGGTCTTAAACAATAATTTTCTCGTCTCGCTGACCCACACGTTTTCACCGAACCTGCTCTCCGAGAGCAAGGTTGCCTTTAATCGTCTTAACGGTGATGCACCTTATGGCGACAATCCGATCGGACCAGGTCTATATCTGTTTCCCGGACTTGCCGGCACAATTGGCGGCAACCCGATCGCGACGCCCGGTTACTGGCCCTACAACGCCGCGAGTTCGCCCGCGGGCTTTGGTGGACCACAAAACCTGGGCCAACTTTATGAAGACGTGAGCTATACGCTGGGACGTCATCAACTCAAGTTTGGCGGTCAGTATGTGTACATCCAGGACACGCATTTCTTTGGGGCCTACCAAAATGCCGTTGAAAGTCTTGGCGCGCAAAACAATTACGCGCAGGCTTTGGGCAATCTGATTACCGGAAACATCAACCAGTTTCAGGCGGCCGTATTTCCGCAGGGAAAGTTTCCCGGGGAAAGCGTTAGCCTGCCCGTGGGTCCGCCGGATTTCACGCGCAGCAATCGCTACAACGAATGGGCGGCTTACGTGAACGACTCGTTTCGCGTCAGGCCTGGTCTGGTGCTCAACCTGGGATTGCGTTACGAGTATTACGGCGTCCAGCACAACAAGAACCCCGATCTCGATTCCAACTTCTACTTTGGGCCAGGCGCTACGCTGCCGGAACAGATCAAGAACGGCACAGTACAGATTGCCAATCAAAGTCCGGTCGGTGGTCTATGGAAACCAGACAAGAACAACTTTGCTCCGCGTATCGGCTTCGCCTGGGATGTTTTCGGTGACGGCAAGACGAGCATCCGGGGTGGGTACGGTCTCGCCTACGAGCGCAACTTCGGCAACGTTACCTTTAACGTGATTCAGAATCCTCCGGCCTACGCGGTGTTATCACTCCTGAACAATATCGATGTGCCGGGTCTGCAGATAACCACCAACAACGCGGGACCATTGGCGGGAACAACGCCTCCGACCAAGGTCTTGCCGGCCACCAGCTTGCGTCATGTCCGCGAAGACATCGTGAATGCTTATGCCCACTTCTATAGTTTCGCGTTCCAACGTGAAATTAGCCGGGGCAACGTGTTCTCGGTGGAGTATGCGGGTTCGCGTGGCGAAAAACTTTATTCGATTTCGCCGTTGAACATTCCCGGTTCCGCGGCGTTCTACTTCGGCGACCCGGATCCTAATAAACGAATCAACACCCGTTACTCAAACATCAACACGCGCGGCAACGAAGGCTATTCGCGTTACAACGCCTTGATTGTGTCGCTTGATGGCAACAACTTCCGCAACACCGGGATGCAGTTCACGGCCCATTACACCTTCGCTTCGGCCAAGGACAACACCAGCTCGACCTTCAGCGAAGGCGCTTTCAACGGCAACCTGGGGTTGACCAATCCCTACGATCCAAGTCTCGATTTTGGTCCAGCGGACTACGATGTCCGACATCGTTTCGTGGGCAGCTTGATTTGGCAAGTTCCGTTCGCGAAGAGAACTGAAGGATTGACCAAAGCCTTATTTGACGGCTGGTCTATCACCGGGATATTCAGCGCGCGCACCGGCACGCCGTTTAGTATCTACGACGGCAGCAACGCAAACGTCGCCGGACCGAGACTGGTGCCGAATGGACCACTAGCAGTCAATGTCCACGAAACCGGCATCGCCAACTTCTTCAACTACATTGACCTTACTGCTCAACCAGTGGGAGCGTTTGGTAATGCGGCTTGCGGCGGCTGTTCCGACTTTGGCCCGTATCCGGCCAACATGACCAGGCGCAACGAGTTTCGCGGCCCGGGAATCTGGAACCTCGACGCGGGCGTCTCGCGCAATGTGAGGCTGAGTGAAAGATACTCACTACAATTACGCGGCGAGATGTTCAATGCGCTTAACCACGCTAATCTTTACATCGCACCAGGCACGCAGGATGTAACCAGCGGTTTCATCGGGGCCTTCAAAGGAGTGACACCCAACGGCAACATCGAGCGCCGCAACGTGCAACTCGCTGTGAAGTTACTCTTCTAACGCAGTAGCCCAACCATCGGTTGGGTACATCCAGGCAGAAGCCCGACCGTTAGGAAGGGCTCCGTTACTTAACCATCCGCTTAGCACAACGGATGCACCACGGGAGCAGCCCAAGCTGCTCCCCTTTTTTTTTGATATCGAGAACCGGGCGCGACAAAGCGGGTCGTGTCAGGCAATCGCACCACTGCGAGAGTTATGCGTCTGATCGACTTGGGCAGTGCTACTATAAGTGAGCCCAAGCACATTGAGAAGGATGTTAGTCCGCCGTTAGATCGTTGCGTTGAGACTTCGAATAGCGCAGTCGTCCGTCCTGGTTACCCGGTAACGGTCTGGATGCAAGGATAAGTGCACTCCGAATGAATGAGCCGTCTTCACTAATGCGAGAATTGTCCCGGCGATTGCTGGTAGCGAGCGAGATCGCCGCGGACAGGAGCGTCCATGAAGCGGCGGTGATGAGTGAGAAGCTGCGAATCCCCCTGACAAGATTTGCCGGCGCCGAAGGCTTTGCATCGCTCCTGCGGCGGGCGTTGGTACTGGCCAGCGTTGAGGTGCCCTTGCTGCAAAGTATTAAGGTCGGCTTGGATGGACGCTTGGAAGGGTTTGAAGAACTCGCCGCTGATCCGGGCGCCGCGGTGAAGAGCAGCGAGGCAGCGGTCGCCATCACATCGCATCTCCTCGGGCTGCTTGGTACCTTCATCGGCGAACCCCTGACGCTGAGACTGGTTCGCGAAGCATGGCCCGACACCTCGCTGGACGAATCACATTAGAGAAGAGGCTAACTGATGAGCGGCAGAGGGAACGATCAGAGAAAAGATCAAAGCGAGGTTCGAGTGCCCATTCGACAACTGCCCACCGGCGTGCCGGGACTGGATGAAATCCTTGGCGGCGGCCTGCCTGAGTATTCCTTCAACATCATCGCCGGCGCGCCCGGATGCGGCAAGACCACGCTCGCGCACCAGATAATGTTTGCGACCGCCACTCCAGAGCGGCCGGCGCTGTACTTCACCGTGCTGGGCGAGCCGGCCATCAAGATGCTGCGCTACCAACAGCAGTTCGGGTTTTTCGACCACGCCACGATGGCTGCATCGATCCGCTTCATCAACCTCAGCCACCTCGTCATGGAGCAAGACCTCGGCGCCGTGCTTGATGCCATCATGAAGGAGATTGAAACGTCGAACGCCGGTATCGTGGTGGTGGACTCGTTTCGCACTGTGGTGCGCAAGGCATTGAACGGCTTGAGCGAAATGGAACTCCAGGGGTTCGTCCAGCGCCTGGCGCTCCACTTGACCAGCTGGCAGGCCACCACTTTTCTGATCGGTGAGTATGTCGAAGGTGAACTGCGGGACAACCCGGTATTCACCGTGGCGGATGGGCTGTTCTGGCTCTACCAGAACGTCGAGCGCAACTCGATCGTGCGCAAGATGCAAGTCATGAAGCTGCGCGGCCAGGAGTCGGTGCCCGGCATGCATACCTTCCGCATCACCGACGCCGGTCTGCAAACCTTCCCGCGTACCTTTGGACTCGTCGGCCAATCGGGCCAGGTCAAGGGCCAGCGGCGGCTGTCGACCGGCGTCAGCGAACTCGATGAGTTAATGGGCGGCGGCATCCCCGAAGGGGACAGCCTGCTACTGGCGGGACCTTCGGGATCGGGCAAATCAACCCTCGGCACGCAGTTCATCGCTGAAGGCCTACGCCAGGGCGAGCCGGGAATCGTGGCTGTCTTTGAGGAGATACCGGCCGAGTATGCGCAACGGGCCGCCATGTTCGGCTTCGATTTCGACACGCCCCAAAGGATGGCAAGCTCAAGATCATCTATCTCCGTCCGCTGGACCTCTCCGTCGATGAGACGGTCCACGAGATCGTCAACAGCGTTAAGGAGATCGGCTGCAAGCGACTGGTCATTGACTCGCTGGTCGGCTTCGAGATGGCGCTGGCCCCCGGCTTCCGCACTGACTTCCGCGAGTCGTTGTACCGCATGATCGCGGCCCTCACCCGCCTCGGCGTCACCATCGTCACCACCGTCGAAGTTGCGGAGGAGTTCACCTCGATGAACCTGAGTAACTTCACCGTCTCGTTCCTGGCCGACGACATCCTGCGCTTGCGTTATGTTTCGATCAACGGCCAACTGCGCAAGATGCTGCTGGTCGTGAAGATGCGCCGCAGCCAGCACAGCATCGACATGGTTGGATATCAGATTACTTCTGAAGGAATGGTCGTTGGCGAGCCGCTGCGCGGTTACCGCGGCCTGACCACCGGCATCCCCGGCCCCTGGTCATTCCAGTCGGACGATGTTCCGCCACTACAGTCGGACGCTCACGAGCAGGACCATGAATAGCACCGAATCCCCGAGCAAGTTGGAGCAGCAACTGCGCGAGATCAACCAGGCGCTGCTGATTTCGTCAGTCAAGCAGCACGAACTGGCCGACCAGGCGCTACAGGCGGAGGCGGTAATGCGCGAGAGCGAGGAACGGTATCGCGCATTGTTCGACTCGGCGCCGATGGCTGTGTTCGTCTGCGACCTCAACGGGGTCATTCAGCGGTATAACACTCAAGCTGCGGAGCTCTGGGGCCGCGAGCCGGTCTGCGGCTCAGAGCGCTACTGCGGCTCGATGAAGCTTTGGCTGCCCGATGGCTCGCTGTTGCCACATACACAAAGCCCAATCGTCGAGGTGCTGCGTACCGGTGTGCCTGTCTACAACGTGGAAGTCTTGATCGAGCGGCCCGACGGCACGCGCCTACCCGTGCTGGTAAACTTCGCGGCGCTCAAGAACGAGCTGGGGGAGATCACCGGCGCGGTTACGTCGTTCATCGACATTACCGAACGCAGCCGCCTCGAAAAACAGACGCAAGAGCAAGCAGAAGCGTTGGCCGAACTGCACCACCGCAAGGACGAGTTCCTTGCGATGCTTTCCCATGAGTTGCGCAATCCGCTATCCGCGATTTTCAACGCCCTGCATGTCCTTCGCATGGACGAGACGACGAACCCACTTCAGCGGAAAGCCAAAAGCGTTATCGAGCGGCAGGTCGGGCAAATGGCGCACCTCATCGATGATCTGTTGGAAGTCTCCCGCGTTATCACTGGCGGGATTCAGCTTCATCAGGAGCGACTAGACATGCGCGGCATCGTGGACCGCGCACTGGAATCAGCGCGTCCCCTTATTGATCGTCACAAGCATGAGCTTACAGTGTCGCTTCCTTCTGATCCGATCTGGTTACAAGGCGACCCGACCAGACTCGAACAGGTCGTCGTAAACCTGCTCAACAACGCCGCCAAATATACTGATGAAGGCGGACAGATTCGGCTCACTACGCAACAGCAGGGCGCTGACATTGTGGTTCGCGTAGTTGATACCGGCATTGGCATTGCCCCCGAACTTCTGCCGCGCATCTTCGATCTATTCACACAGGCCGACCGCACGCTTGATCGCTCCCAGGGCGGCTTGGGCATAGGATTGAGCCTGGTAAAAAAGCTGGTCGAACTGCACAGCGGGACGGTCGCGGTTCACAGTGCGGGCTTGGGACAAGGCAGCGAATTTATTGTCCGCCTGCCGGCTGCCTTCCCCCTATTCGAGACCCTTGCTCCAGTTGAAAGGGCGCCACAACCGACGCACACATCCAGGGTGTTGGTTATTGATGACAATAAGGACGCAGCCGACATGCTCACCATGATGCTGCAAATGTTTGGGCACGAGGCTCAAGCGGCTTACAACGGCCAGGACGGTCTGGAGTTGGCGCTGCAGTATCAGCCGGACGTTGTCTTGCTGGATATTGGCCTGCCGGACATGAATGGCTATGAGGTGGCGCAACGTCTGCGTCAACGACCGCAAACACGAAATATGCGGTTGATTGCCGTAACCGGCTACGGGCAAGACTCTGATCGGAAACTCTCCGAAGAAGCGGGCTTTGATCATCACTTAGTCAAGCCCGTTGAGCCGCAGAAACTTCAGGAGCTGTTGGCCACCCTGATGGAGCAGTCACGCCCAGAGAGGTCAGCCTTGTGACTCCAGGAAATATCTTCAAACAAGCCCCGGTGCTGATCAACTCTGTTTCTGCCGCACTCGCTTCTTCGGAACCGGCTTCACTGCTTTCAGCTTGGTGGGAGTTTTTCGTCGAGTCTTCGGCGGTTCCTGGCCCAGCTCTTTTAGTAATTCGGAGAAATCAAACCCGAAGAGTTCTTTGATTTTGAGATTTATGACCGGCATCACGAGGCCCTGGCCCAAGCTCGATAGTTCGTCGACCATGCTGTCCGCCAAAGCGAAGAGCTGCGAATGCTTGCTGCCTTTTCCTTGGTGTGCGTGCTTTTGCGCATAGCCGACCGTATAGCCAAACGCAAAGCCCGCTGACAGAGCGCCCAAACTCCAAACCAGCGGTTCATCCTTGAACTGCTCGCGAAAATCCAGTACCTCTGAGACGGTCTGTTTCGCCGCCGTATATTCCTGCTCGACTGTTTCTTTAATTTCGCCAATCGTCTCCGCCAGAGACTCGCGGTTACGCTGCATTTGGCGTTCGAGTTCCTGCTTGTTTGGCTGACGCGCTTCGCGCAGCTGAGTTTGCGATGCGTTGCGTACGACTCTGTCCTGGCCCATGTTCGTTACCACTCCTTTTGCTTGTTGCTAACGACTCGGTGCGCCCCTCCGACAAATCGTCGCGCGCTTTACGCCTTGCCTGCCAGACTCCGCTTGAGAATTGCTACCAGGTCGACAACTTTCGCTTCCTCGTGCGACTCGGTCTCGACTTCTACAACATTCTTTCGCTGCGCACTTTTCTTCTTCACCAACTTCAGTAGCCGCTCGGTCTGCTCATCTTTAAGCCAAGCCTCTGACAATTGCTTTTTCGACCTGGTGCTGATCAACTTTTCAAACTTGCGTACGGTCGCCGCCGGAATCTTCGGCTTCTTCGGTAAGCCTACGTCCGCTGGTGAACGCAACTCGTCAGCGAAGCGCATCGTCTCGGCACGCAGAATTTCGTGTTCCGCGAAAATCGCCACCAGATATTCCTTGCCGCGCATCACAAAGGTTGCCAAGCCCGCCTTGTCGCCTTTTTCCATCGTTGCAGCCAAAAGCTTATACGCCTTTTCGGAACCCTCGCCAGGCGTAAGGAAATAACCACGATCGAAGTGCAGCGGAGGGATAGACTCCGCCGGCACGAAAGTCTTCAGATCGATATCGCGTGACTTTTCCGGCGCCAGCCGTTCCAACTCCTCGTCGGTAACGACCACGTACTTGCCCGCTTCGAATTCGTAGCCGCGTACCATCTGGTCCGCGTCGAGGTCGCGTGCGGTTTTTTCCGAATAGTACTTGCGCGCCAGCGGTTCACCTTCAGGACTAAGCATGCGCAGCGGTGTGCGATTACTACGATTCGCTGGAAACAAATTCACTGGCACGCTAACCAGTCCAAACGTCAGCGTTCCGGACCACAAGGGTCGCGGACCGGGCCGGCCATTACTCTCGTCCGAACGACTCCTGGTCCTGGTTCGTATCTTTTCAACTTTCTTAGGCAGCGCGCTTCCCCTTTCTCAGCGACTCCAAACTCTTCCGCAGAACGCTATCGAGTGATGAAACTTTACGTTTAGTTTTCACTGCCTGCAGGCGTGGTTTCTTGCCTTTCGCTTTTTTCTCGATGAACTCCATCACTCGCTCGCGGTACTCATCCTTGTAATCCGCCGCGTCAAATTCACCCTCCAGCAATTCGACAAGTTGCTTGGCCATGGCCAGTTCGTTCTGCGTCGGCGCGCGGCCGGCGGGCTTCGGCAAGTCACGCGCGGAAATCACCTCTTCAGCGTTGCGCAGCGTGATCAGCAACAGGTAACCATGCTCGGCACGAAGCGCTCCCACATACCGCTTGTTGCGCATCACCCAATGGGCAATGCCTTCGCGTTCCCTGTTCTGCAGCGCTTCGGCGAGCGCAAAGTATGCCTGCTCGTCGCCGTCGGGCCCCAGGTAGTACGGCCGCTCATACCATTGCTGGCTAATTGCTTCCGGCGGCACAAACTCCGCCACTTCGATCTCGCGCGAAGGCTTTGGTTCGAGTTCATCGAGATCCTTCTCCGTCAGAATCACAAATCTGCCAGGCTCGATCTCGTAGCCTTTTTGCATTTCTTCATTAGTGACTTCGTCGCCGGAGTCGGGCTGGACCATATGCTGCTTCACGCGCGTCTTGTGTTCGTCGAGGATATGAAACCTCACCGTGCGATCGACTACGCCCGAATACAACTTCACCGGGACCTTGTTAGCGCCCAGTGTCAATTGACCCTTCCAGATCGCACGTGCCGCCATCACTCCGCTCCCTCCGCGAATGAATTCTCGACACGCGGTGCTGAATCAGGTTGAAAACAATCGGGGCAGGAAAATTCCAGCGTGGTAGTTACCTGTACACAGATGGGGCAGAGTGGTCCGTCGCAATCCAGACAGCGAACTTCCGTGTGATATGCGTACGCCTGACTGCATGCCGGACACGTTTCACTTGTATCGCTCAGCCACCAAGGCTCGATTCCTTGCGACTTTTTTCGCGAGTTGGTCATATGTGGAGAGCCTAAGCAGTTTCAGTTCCACACGTGAAAGTCAGCGGGGCAAGCCTCCAGCGATGACCTTACTGTCCGGAGTTATTCGTAGCGGAGGGCTTCGATAGGATCGAGCGCGGCGGCTTTGCGTGCCGGGTAGTAACCAAAGAAAATTCCCACGGCAGCGGAGAAGATTACCGAGCCGACAATCGCCAGCGTTGAGATAAGCGTGGGCCAGCCGAGCAGTTTTGGAATCGATAGCGACACCAGGACTCCCAGCACGATGCCGATGAAGCCGCCGGTCAGACTAAGGACGATCGACTCAATCAGAAACTGACTACGCACGGCGGACGAGCGCGCGCCGATCGCCATGCGAATACCAATCTCGCGCGTGCGTTCCGTCACCGAGACCAGCATGATGTTCATAATTCCGATACCGCCCACGAGTAGTGACACGCTCGCGATGCAGGCCAGCAGAATCGTCATGGTATTGTTGGTTTCGTTGGCTGCTTCCGCGATGTCCGTCATGTTGCGGACAGTAAAGTCGTTGCCTTCGCTGGCTGTTAGTTTGTGGCGTTGCCGGAGCAATTCCGTAATTTGTTCCTGCGCGGTATAGGTCGCGTCCTGCGAGATCGCTGACGCATACGCGACTTGCAATCGCGGACTGCCAAGCACTTTCTTCTGCACGGTAGTGTAAGGCGCAAACGCGGTGTCGTCCTGGTCCCGTCCCTGTTGGTCCTGGCCCTTGCGCGCCATCACGCCCACTACTCTGAACGGCAGATTAGCGACGCGCAACGTTTGTCCCACCGGATCCATTCCCTGAAAAAGACTGTCAGCTATGGTTTGCCCGATGACGATCACACGGCCGGCGGTGCGAACGTCGGCTTCGGTAAAGAAGCTGCCGCTCTGAACGGTCCACTTGCGAATTTCGGGATACTGTTCGCTGACTCCCTGCAGCGAAGTGTTCCAGTTCGTATTACCCGCAACCAGTTGCGAACGAGCGTTAACAGTCGGCGTGACCAGCGCGACGCTCGGCACTTCGCGTCTGATCGCATCCAGATCTTCGACTGTTAGCGTGTTAGTGCCGGTGTCACCCGCGCCGCTGCGAACGCCGCCCACATTCTGAGCGCCCGCGCTGACAAACAGCAGATTGGTGCCAATGCTTTCGATCTGCGACTGGACGGAAGCTTGCGCGCCCTGTCCAATGCTGACCATCGCGATCACCGCGCCCACGCCGATGATAATGCCGAGCATGGTAAGAATGGCGCGCATCTTATTGCGCACCAGCGCGCGAAACGCTACGCGAATGATCATTGCTAAGTTCATCGACTCTCCCTAAAGCCAACATGCTTCACAGATTACACAGAGGAGGTAGAAACAGCGTTGCGGTCCGTCTTGAAACCCCTTGTAACCCCCGGACACGGTTCCGCTTTACCGTCTGTGTAATCTGTGAAACCTGCGGATTTGCTAGTCGTCATCTTCCTCGTCCTCAACCACCGCCGGCATATTCTTCAACTCGTCCGCGGCGTCGCGCGGGTTCTCAACCTGAGAATCCGTTTTGATCTTGCCGTCCTTGAAAACCACCACGCGACTTGCGTAGTCGGCGATGTCCGGTTCATGCGTTACCAGCACGAGTGTGATACCGCGTTCGCGGTTCAGCCGCTGAAAAATCTCCATCACTTCGACTGAAGTACGCGAGTCAAGATTTCCGGTTGGCTCATCAGCCAGGATCAGCGCCGGGTTGTTCACGAGGGCGCGTGCTACCGCGACGCGTTGCTGCTGTCCGCCCGACAGCTGGTTGGGATGATTCTGTTCGCGACCCGCCAGGCCTACTGCCGCCAAAGCGGCGAGCGCACGTTCGTTGCGTACCGCGCTGTCAACGCCGGCGTAGAGCATCGGTAATTCAACGTTCTCAAGTGCAGACGTACGCGAGAGCAAGTTGAAACCCTGGAACACGAAGCCGAGTTTCTGACAACGAATGTCGGCGCGCTCGTCTTTCGACATCTCGGAAACGTCCTCGCCATCGAGAATGTATTGACCGCGCGTTGGGCGATCGAGGCAGCCGATGATATTCATCGTAGTCGATTTCCCGGAACCTGAAGCTCCCATGATGGCAACGAACTCACCCTCGCGAATGGTCAGCGAAACTCCGCGTAACGCGTGAACTTCCACATCGCCCATCGTGTAGACCTTATGAATGTGTTCCAACCGAATTACCGGGCGCGCCTCAGGCACTGTTACCAGTCCCGCGTTTAGCGGCAGCGACGTTGGTTCGGTGACGACTGTTGCTGACATTTGCTCTCCTGAACCTCGTTACCCAATTCTCCTGGAATCTATTCGCGACTAAGGTCTGCGCCCACCGCCGCCGCTTGGCGCTCCGGTGCGCGCTCCGCCGCCAAAACCTGGCGCCGTCGTCTGGCCAGCCGGGGCCTTCGCCGCGCTAGTAACTGTTTGACCCGTTACCACCAGTTCGCCTTCCTGCAAACTTCCTTCGAGGACTTCGGTCTGCGCGCCATCGCTCAACCCGACCTTGATGCGGCGCGACTGCAGTTTCCCGTCCTGGCCCATCACCCAAATCATGCGGGTTTGACCGGGCAACACCGGTGAACTCGGTGGCGCAAACGTGCGTTGACCATCCGCTGGTGCCGCTTGTCCCGCCGCGGTCGCAGCGCTGCCGGCATCAGCTTGTGGTCGTTGGCGACGTTGTCCGGCAGGCTGGCCGGATTGACCGTTCGACTGGCCACCCGCGTTCGCGGAACTGCCAACTCGTTGCCCCGCAGCGTCCGTTGGCACGAAGCGCAATGCCGAGTTTGGCACCTTTAAGACGTTATTTCGTTCGTCGATTGTAATCATCAGGTTCGCGGTCATGCCCGGCTTGAGTTTCTGTTCGGGATTGCTGACATCGATCACCACGTTGTAGGTGACCACGTTTTGTACGTTCACCGGATTGAGTCTCAGCTGCTCGATCTGGCCGTCATATTCCTTGCCGGGAAATGCATCGACAGTAAACTTTACTGACTTCGCCTGTTCCACCAGGCCAATGTCCGCCTGATCTATATTGGCAATCACTTGCATCTGCGTTAGATCCTTGGCGATCGTGAAAAGCGTCGGCGCGGACAGACTGGCCGCCACGGTCTGGCCCACGTTAACGTCACGCGAGACAACTACGCCATCGATTGGCGAAGTGATCGTCGTATGGGCCAGGTTCACTTCCGCCAGTCGCAACGCCGCTTCGGCTTGCTGTACCTGCGCCTGTGCCTGCTGCACCTGCGCTTGCGACTGCTGCACCTGTGCCTGCGACTGCTGTATCTGCGCCGCCGACTGCGCGATGCCCGAACCCGCTGACGACTGTTGAATCAAGACCGCCTGGCTGACCTGGGCCTGCGCCTGGTTGTAACGAGCTTCGGCAGTTTTCACCGCGGTGTTGGCGAGGTCGTAATCTCGTTGCGCGATTACGCCGCTCTTCATCAGGTAGTCTTGTTGTTTTAGAAAAGCGTTGGCGTCGTCGAGTTGTGCCTGCAGCACGGCGAGATTCGCCTGCGCACTCGTCACGCCCGATTGATTATTCTGGACCGTGGAGCGTGCGGCCAGACCTTTCGCCTGGGCATCACTCACGCCCGCGCGCGAACCGGAAACTGCCGCTACTGCCTGCTGCAAACCCGCGCGTGCTTGTTGCAGGTTGGCGCGCGCCTGATCAACTTGTGCCTTGGGAACTGACGGATCCAGTTGCGCGATCACCTGTCCCTGTTTCACCACCGAATTGAAATCGGCGTTGATCGCGGAGAGCGTACCGGAAGCCTGGCTGCCGACTTGCACCGTGGTCACCGCTTGTAACGCTCCGGTAGCGGTCACTGTATTGCGCAGATTGCCGCGTTCGACTTTGGCGGTCATGTATTGAGGTGTGCTCGCGCGGTTTCCCCAAAAATAATAACCGGCTACGGCGAGCACCAGGAGTGCCGCGCCGCCAACCATCATCAGTCGCTTCGTGCCCAGCTTTCTTAACCAGTTCAGCCGCAACCAACCGACCGCCCTGGTGGTATCAATTCCGGCTACCGGCAAACGTTCCTTTATTGTTTGACTCGACATGCTCACACCTTAATTAATCGTTCGATTCAGTAGTAGTTTGACTCGTCACTAGGGTAGACACAGCAAACTGTATTCCGGTTACAGTTCTGGTCGCGAAAAACAAACAATCAACATCCAGTCTACCGAATATTTAATTGAATCTTTGGAGTGGGGTAGTCTGTCACCGCTTTTTAACGACTCGACTTAAAGCGACGCCATAACGCCGCCTCGAAATGGGCATTGCAACGAACGACGATGATTAGTTCGCCAATGCTACATACTGTTCTAAAACGAGCTTCGGCTGTTGTGGCCTGCAAAGCTTTCTGTAACCCTTTCCTGGCTCGTGGTGTCTTAGTAGTCGGGAGGCTTTACGGTCCTCCGTCTGAAACTAAATTAACCAGGAGTAAAAGGAAGAAAATGAAAAACTTAGGAAAGCTAAAGACGCTGACTATCGCCTCCCTGTCGGTAGTTGCCTTGGCAGCACCAATTGCCTTCGCGCAATCAACCAGCACTAATCAAACCCAGTCGCAAGCAACTGGCGAACGCCATGGCGGTCGCGGCAAAGGCTGGGGCGACAAACAAGGGCGGGAAGGTCGCGGCGGCCGGGATGGCGAACGTGAAGGGCGCATGGGCGGCATGATGTTCGCCGGCATCGACCTGACCGACGATCAGAAAGCGAAGCTGAAACAGATCAGCCAGAGCTTCCGTGAGCGAACCCAATCGTTGCATGAGCAGCTGCGGGCCAAGCGCCAGGAGTTGCGACAGGCCAGCGAGGGTGGGACGTTCAATGAAGGGCTAACCACCCAGAAACTGCAGGAGTCTGCCAGCCTCGAGGCGAAGTTGATGGGCGAGCAGTTTAGAATGCGTCAGGAAATGCAAACGGTGCTGACGCCGGAACAGAAAACACAACTGGAGCAGAAGCGCGCCGAGTTTAAGGCAAGACGTGCCAACCACGGCGAGCGGAAGGTTCAGTAATCAAAGTAGTGGCTGGATTCGCTGGGAGCGCAGGCATCGCTGGGAGCGCAGGCATCCTGCCTGCCCTTAGCGCCAGTGCCACCTGGCGGCAGGCGAGGCGCCTGCGTTCTCAGCGTTTACACTGGCAAGACGGATGGCGGGTTCGGTAAGATTGAATCCGCCCTCCAACACAGCTTAAGACTTCGATGAGGAACCTTTCCTGTCGCACAGTTACGAACAGGACTCGGACGTGGAGTTGGCGCGCCGCGCGCGCGCGGGCGATGAGACTGCCTTCGAAGAAATTATGCGCCGCTACAGCCCGAGAGTGTTCCGGTTTGCGAGCAAGTTTTTCCGGCAGCGCAGTCTGGTAGAAGAGGCGGCCCAGGAGGTTTTTTTGAAAGCCTTTACTGAACTCGGCAGCTATGAAGGGCGGGGATCGATGGAAGGATGGTTGACACGCATTACGACCAACACCTGTCTCAACCTGCTGCGCAGCTCGAAACGGCGACCGGAATTGATCGCGTCTGACTTGAGTGAAGACGAAACGAGTTGGTTGGACCATAACCTGGCAGGCGCCGCCCGGGAACAACATCAAGCGAGCGAACGAAGTTTAGTGGCGGCAGACTTAGCCGGAAAAGTTTTGGAGACGCTCCCCGCGGACGATCGATTGGTCCTAACCATGATCGATGGCGAAGACGCTTCCGTGAAAGACGTGGTGCAGCTGACTGGCTGGTCAGAGTCAAAAGTTAAGGTACAAGCGTTTCGCGCGCGCCGGCGTATGCGCGAAGCAGTCGAGAAACTGCTGGGGCGCAAGGACGGTAATAAACGGCTGGCAAGCATACAGGAGTTGTGATGAGAGACGAACACATCATCGGCTTACTCGAAAACGCGCCGCTCACGAGTTTTGCTGAACCCGAGCTGAGCGCGATTCGAATTCATAGTGAAAACTGCCCGGCTTGTTTACGCGCGTTTCACGCCGCGCTGATATCAGCTCGCTTGTTGCAGGAACGCGCGGCTCTTGAGTTTTCACCCTCGCCTTTTTTTCATACCAGGGTGTTGGCGGCCCTGCGCGAGCGCCAGGCCGCAAACGATAACTGGGCCTGGAGCCGAATGTGGCGCGCGGCCGGAGCGCTCGCATCTTCCATGGTGGTCACGGTCGCGGCGTTAGCCGTATTTACCTTCGTTGCTCCCAGCAACCAGGTCACCGCCCCGGCACCCGGTTGGCTGGCAAGCTATTCGGCGGAAGAAATTATCCTGGACCAAAGCACCGCGGAGAGTCAGGGGGCCGGTGCTTCAGACGGTCAGGTCCTGAACGCGATTTACAGCGACGAAGAGGCGGTGAAATAAGATGGATACGCCAAGCAAGAACAAGTGGCAGGTACGCGTGGCGGCCATCGTCATCTTCCTGCTGGGCTTTGCGGCGGGTGCGCTCGCCCTCAATGTCTACAAGCGTTGGGGCCGCGGGATGGATTCAGTTTCGCGACAGGATCGGTTTGAACGCACGCTGGATGGTTTACAGCTGAGCGCGGATCAGAAGACGCAGGTGCATCAAATTCTGAGTGACACCCGCGAACAACTACAAGCACTGAGGAAAGAGTCCGAACCGCGTGTCAGCGAAATTCGCCGCCAAACAAATGAGAAGCTACAGAAGGTATTAACCGCTGAACAGTGGCAACAGTTTCAGCAGGAACGAGAAAAAACCCGAGGCCGCGACCGACGAGACCGAGAATCCGCACCCGCCACGCCCAACACTGCGGCTTCCCCGCGCTAAAGATGACGCCTCGCGTTCAATCCAGTTCGTCAGTGCCATCGAGATAAGCGACGATACAATCGCGCATCAGTTCGTAGGAACGATCGTATACCTGACTGTCGTAACTAAACGGATCGGGAATTTCCAACCCTCGCTGCAGCGGATCGTAAGCGCCCAGCATGCTGACGCGGTCGGGCGAGATGCCGTAATTATTCGTCAGTGAAGCGGCGTGTTCCTCTTCCATAACGAGGAAGCGAACGATTGCAGCAAGCGGCAGTTGCCGTATCCAGGTGGGACTGTCTTTGGGTGACGGCGTGCCGTACTTCAAGCAGGTGCTGGTAGTCTCAATCAATGGCGGCTCGCGCGAGAAATCAAGTACGCCGGCCGAATAGACCTCAACGGCAAGCGATCGTTTTTCAACCTCGGCGAGAAAGATCGCGTGGGCCATAATGCTGCGACAGCGATTCGCGGTGCAGATCAAAGCAACCGATGTCATTGTGAGCTATCCTCATTTTGTTTGCGGCAGCGGATCAAGTAAATCAGCCACAACCTTCCACGCGTTACCTTGCTTCTGCCAAATCCGATAGTAGTTGCCAGTTTCAACGTTCGTCGCGTCGTTTGCCAACCGGTAACTTCCGTAGCTGTAGCCGAGATCTCCGGATTGCGAGACGTCGGCAAACGCCGGCTGCCAGGTCCAAACAATGCCACTCGCCGGCAGGGCAGCACTGGCGTTAGTCTTACCGACGAACGGTTGCTGGTTGTTGCGGAACACCCGAACATCGTCAGCGGCGTAGGCGGCGAAAGCTTTATGCGCGCCACGCGTCGCCGAGGCATTCGAGAACTCACGCTCGCGCTGCAACAGTGCCTCCGTCTCTGTCGGCACTTCAACCCCACGGCGCGAAGAAGCTTGACGGAAACTCTGCGGCAGTTGCCACGGCGGCGCAACCGGATTTGGTTGCGGGTTACCGGTGCCGAGGTCAATCGCAAACTTAAACGAACCATCGGCCTGTCTCTTCCAGACTGTCAGGAAGTTTCCAAACGCCACTGCCTTCGCATCGTTAATGTCGGGCCGGAATTCCCAGGGACCGCTGGTGTAACCCAGGTCGCCCGCGGCTGCCATCTGCGCGACCGCGGGGTACCAACTAAGCCACGGTCGTTTGTCAGAGGGCGCCGGCGCGGGATTTTTCGCGAACCACTCTTTCCCCCGCACGGCTGTCGGGCGAAACAGGACGCCATCGTCCGCGATGAACGAAACAAACGCCGGACGCGTGCCCTGCTCCTTGGCCATTTGCGCGAAGGCCAGTTCCGTAGCCACCATCGTCTCGAGCGCGCTCGGCGTCTTCGCCTGTTGCGCAAAACCCAGCGATCCGAGCATTAGTGTGCCGACGATCAACTTCTTCATTTCAGGATTCCTGTGGCAATCATCAATTCGGCATTGAGCAGCGCCGCGCCCGCCGCGCCGCGGATGGTGTTATGGCTCAACGCCACAAAGCGGTAGTCAAGTACGTTGTCAGCTTTCAGCCGGCCCACTGTGACACTCA
>JAVEEA010000001.1 GCA_030840675.1 Pyrinomonadaceae bacterium | reverse complement strand
CTACGTTTTTCCAAAATCCTAATATTCCGGTACGCATCTCGGGAGTAGGGTTCTTCGACTTTATCCATGGTCAAACCGGCGTCGCTCCGAACGGGATAGAAATTCATCCAATCCTTTCGATCGCGTTTCCCACGCAACAGAGCGCGGCGACCGCGAGCGGCTCCAATGTAACCACCACCGCGGGTGACGCGACTATTCGCTTTACCGGCGTTTCAGCCTCAGGGAACACGACGGTTAATCCGATTGATCCCAGCACCGCAGGTCCAGCACTCGCCGGTTATAGCCTGGTGGGTCCGGCGTTCAATATCACGACCACCGCAGTTTCCACGGGACCGTACAACGTCTGCCTCAGCGTTCCTTACATCACCGACCCGGTGGCGTTTGCCGTGCTCAAGTTGCTGCACAATGAAGGTGGTGTCCTGGTTGACCGCACGACCGGCCAGAACTTCTCGACCAAGGTCGTTTGTGGAAACTCGCCGACACTTTCGCCGTTTGTAGTGGCGCTCGGCCAAGCTCCAACGGCTGCCGACTCGAGCATCGCCGGCCAGATCACAACCGTGAGCGGCGCACCACTCGCCGGCGCGGTAGTCAACCTGAGCGGCACCCAGACGCGCAAGACCGTTACCGATGCGAAGGGTAACTACCGTTTTGACAGTGTCGAGACCAATGGCTTTTACACAGTCAGAGCGGCACGGGCAAACTTCTCGTTTAGCCCCAAAGAACGTTCGTTCAGTCAGCTTAGCAATGGGACTGAGGCCGCGTTTACCGCTACTAACGAATTGCAGGGTCTTAACCCACTCGACACGCCCGAGTATTTTGTCAGGCAACACTACCTCGATTTCCTGGGACGCGAGCCTGACGAAAGCGGGCTCAACTTCTGGAGCGATCAGCTACTCGGTTGCGGCAACGATCCGGTTTGCCTCGAGCGCAAAGCCATCAACGTGAGCGCCGCGTATTTCCTGTCCATCGAATTTCAGGAGACCGGCGGTCTGGTTGACGGACTCTATCGCGCCAGCTACGCACGGGCGCCGTTCTTCAATGAATTTCTGCCAGACACCGCGGCGGCCGCGCGCAATGTAGTCGTTGGTAAGAGCGGCTGGGAACAGCAGTTGGCAAATAATAAGCAGCAATTGCTGGTTGCCTGGGTGGGTCGCACGGCTTTCCGGGAAGCCTATGACAACCTGACGAACGAGAACTACGTCGCTACGCTGATCAGCAACACGGGCGTGAACTTCACGGCGGGCGAACGCGCTGTGCTGGTAAACGGGTTGAATGAAGGTTCGCTGACACGCGTGAGCGTCCTGCAGCGAATAGCCCAGGACGAACGCTTCGCGAGAGCGAAGTTCAACGAAGCGTTTGTGCGCATGCAGTACTTCGGTTATCTACGGCGTGACCCGGATGCCGGCGGTCTTGATTTCTGGCTGCGGAAATTGAATGAGTTTGACGGCAACTTCGAACGCGCGGAGATGGTCAAGGCATTCCTCGTCTCGGGCGAGTACCGCGATCGTTTCCGGCAGTAGAGCGTAACGCAAACTGTCAGTTTGCGTAATCTGTTGGCCTCGGTAGGGGCACGGCATGCTGTGCCCCTTTTTCATTGGGTAGCACTTCCAACGTCCGCGCAGCGTTCGCGGAAACTCGCAAGCAACACTCCTGGCGTATTGATCAAAACTAGAAGTTAATCCCCGCCGCGGCGAGCAAGGCCAGCACCACCGCCAGAATTGCTTCACCCACGATCAGCCCCGACGCCAGCGGAACGCGAACATCTTCTTCAGACGCGGGCGCAGTCTTCGCCCAGATCAATTGCGCCACGCCGCCGAGGATAAAAGTTATTAGCACCGCGGCTTGAATCAGCATACCGATGCCAATCGCCGCCGGCGATGGCACGTTCTCGCCATACTTCTCCGCTAACAACGTGAGACCAATGCCAACCACAATCCCAATCACCAAACCAACCAGGCAGCCGGGCGGCAACGCACTCAGTCCTTTGGTCAAGAGCTCGGCAAACCCGGCCCACTTAACGCTGATCGGTGACGACAGTCCCGTGGGTCCAATGCCAAACTTATTGCGCAGCACCGGATAGATTAGCGCCGTCGCCAGCGAGCCCACCGGCGCGGCGATCAGTTGCGCGATTGTCAGGCTGCGAGGGTTCGAGCGGATCAACTGGCCGGCCTTGAAGTCCTGCATCAGCGCTTCGGAAGTTACCGCAATGGTACCCGTCAGTCCGCTGGACGACATGTTTACCGGCACGTTTCCCGGCGAGATGAAAGCAAAAATTGCCTGCATCATGTTTGACAACGCACTGATCGGTCCCCAGTTAGTCTCGCCCAACACGCGCAGGCCCACCAGCATCAACGGCAGTGACAGTAGAATAGCGATGAAGGAAAGCCACACCGGAATGCCCATGCTGAAGTATTGGACCAGGCAGATTACCACTGTCATCACTATCGATCCGATCACGACCCACTGCATGGGAAACTCCCGCGGGCCATCTTCAGTTCCCACCTGGCTGACTTTAAGGCCGCGAAAAGACTTGACGATGAGATTCCATTTCAACGCCAACGACGTCAGTCCGCCCGCGACCATCAAGCCCGTGGCAGGCCACATGACCCAAAGCAGGGTTTTCGCGTAGGTCAATTCCGGAATCATTCCATGAGATAACAGGAATCTTGGCAGCAGAAACCAACTGATGAAGGTGCCAATTGCCATCGAGAAACAGATGCGAAAGCCGACGAGCAGTCCGGAACCGAAGGACAATAGACTCCAGTTGAGTCCGATTCTCATGTCCTGCATTCCCGGCACCAGCCAGGTATCGGGAAAAAGTTTGAGGAAGCTGGTCAGAATCATCAACACGCCTGACGCGAGAGCCCCGAGGCCGAGTGCCTTCATCGGGCGCGCGGAGATACCCTTCTCGCGTCCTTCGTGCAACACGAGGATCGTTTCACCGGCCGCCAGCCCGTCGGCATAAGTCAGGTTCTCTTCGTCGATGTAATGGCGGCGCATCGGCACGGCCAGCAGGATACCGAGCAGACTCGCGCTGCAAAGCCAGAAAAATATTTGCGCGGTGCCAAGATGAATGGGAGGGTTGAGCACGCCCTTCGCGTTGAGCATGTCAAAGGCGGCCAACAGTACGCACATGAACGCCGTTTGTCCGGCGCTTGTGCCCATGGTCTGAACGATGTTGTTCTCGCGCGCGTTGGTCCCGGCGGCGCGTAGGATTAGGACGAGGGCAATGAACCCGAAAAACGCCGACACCACGGAAAGGTTTGGTCCAAAGCCAAGCTTCAGTACACAGTAGGGATAAGCGCTGCCGATGATCAGCGCTACGATGAGGCCGACGATGATTGAACGCGTGGTTAATTCCGGACCAGTCTGGGTTGCGGCCGTGTTGTGGTTCGCCATGATTGCTCCTTAGCTGAAGGTTTCACTTCCTGAGGGCGGCTGGCACCAAAAGCAAATAGACGCGGCGCGAAACCGCGTCACAAGAAAGAGCTTGCGCCGGCGCGCAAAGGAACCGCTAAGGAGTGGTTGGTTTCACGTCCGGTTTGCCTTGCAGCGCTTTTGGCTTCGCCGGCGTTTCGACGATTCGTTGGCCGGTCGTCTTATCGAATACGGCGTTGCGCAGAAACTGCTCGGTGGACCAGGGTGGCGCATCGCCGCCGAGATACTTATGGAACCACTCGACGTGGGCCGTGTAATAGAGCGCCATCTCGTACCAACTCGGCCAGTGGCCCGCGTTCGAGTAAATAATCAAACGTGACGGCACATTCATCTGCTGCAAGTCAGTAAAGAAATTCAGCGACTGCGTGTAAGGAACTCGATAGTCGCGTTCACCGGAAATCACGAGGGTAGGCGTTTTGAAATTCTTCGCGAACCTCGCGGGCGACCACTTTTCGTAGTCGTCTGACTGGCCCGGCTTGCCCTTGAGGTCCCACTCGGGAAACCAGAGTTCTTCGGTAGCGCCGTGGAATGAAGGCAAGTCGTAGATTCCCATCATCGAGGCAATCGCCTTGAAGCGATCGGTGTGCCCCGCGAACCACATCATCATGTAACCGCCGTAGGACCAGCCCATCGCGCCCATCCGCGTGGAGTCGACATACGGAAGCTTTTCCAACGCGTCGGTTACCTTCATCAAATCTTCGAAGACGCGTCCGCCGAAGTCTCCGGCAATCTCCGCGGTGTAATCCTGACCAAAGCCAGTCGAGCCGTGCGGATTGGGAAATGCCACCACGTAGCCTGCGCCGGGATAAACCTGCCAGTCGCCGCGAAACGCGTCCGCCCAATTCGACTCCGGACCACCATGCACGTTCAGGATCAAGGGATACTTGCGCGTGGGATCAAAGTTGTGCGGCTTGACGATGAATACCTGCACCTTGATGCCGTTCGCGCCGGTGACCCAAATCGTTTCGGCCGGACGAATATCGACTTCATTCAGCAACGCCTCGTTGAAGTGCGAAAGCTTTACTGGCGTCGCGGCTTTGCCATTAACGAAAGCGACGCTATAAATCTCCTGAGGTTCCCCAACCGCACGCTTGATGTAAATCAAACGCTGTTCGCTCGGATCAAACTCGGAGGCGTCGATCGTCTGGTCCGCGTAGAATTGCGTAATCGCTTGCGAGTTTAAGGCGAGCCGGAAGATCGGGTTTCGGCCCTCGACCGGACCTGAGAAGTAGATCGACCGCGAGTCTCTGGACCATCTGAACTCGTCCACCCAGTTGCGAAAGTTTTCGGTCAGCACGGAAATTTGACGCGTGGCGCGGTCGTAGAGCGCGATACGAAAGAGATCCGACTCATAACCCGGCTGCTTCTGCGTACGATAGGCGATGTACTTGCCGTCTGGTGAGTACTTCGGACTGCCGTCGTAAGCGGGATTCAACGCGGTGATGTTTCGTGGCTGCGCGTTTGGGTCGGTAAGCGAGAGCAACCAGAGATCGTTGTTAGTCGAGGTTGCGGGCACGCGATCGTGATTGGAAACGTAAACCAGTTCCTGACTGTCCGGAGAGAAGTCGTACTGCAAAGGTCCGCCGAGTTGAAACGTGGGCGCGTCGTAGTTGCCGGGAGTCACGTCACGAGTTTCTCCGGTTGCGGCATTCGCAAGAAACACATGCGTGCGCGTGCCGTCTTTCCAGGTGGTCCAATGGCGGTAGAGGAGTTCGTCCGCGATATGGGCTTTAAGCGGACCGTTTTCCCAACGCTCGGCAACGCGTTTGTTGCAGGCGTCATCGCCGTTGCACTCGGGATAGACGTCGGAAGAAAAAGCGATCCACTTGCCGTCGGGCGACCAGAGCGGATCGGAAACGCCGGTCGATATATTGGTAAGTTTGCGTGTGCGTGGTCCGTTCACCTGCATCAAGTAGAAATTCGCAGCCCCGTCTTTCGAACTAACGTAAAGAATCTGCTTGCCGTCAGGTGAGAAGGACGGTGAAGACTCGCTCTTGTCGCCGCTGGTTAACTGCCGCGGTTGCTGCCCGGTGGTGTCCCCCTTGAGATCCAAAGCCCAGATATGGCTCGGGTGTTTCGCGCGCGCGAGATCCGAAGTGGTGACGACGAAGATCACAGTCTTGCCGTCGGGTGAAAGATGCAACTCGGAAATATTCTTGACGCGATAAAGATCTTCAATCGTGAACGCGCGCTTCTGTGCGACGAGCGTGGTAATGGAAGAGAGCAGGACCAGACAGATCAGGATAGGGCGACGCATGATTCGTATCGACTCCTTTGAAGCTGGGTTGTAACCCGTCACGTTGTGATTTCAGGATTTTTGCATGAAAGCGCCTTTGGCGCATAACCCGCGCCAACCGTACCTGCGAGGTCCCCTACTCGCTGAATTGAGCTGGGACGGCGTTCTCTTCCTCGGCATCGGTAGCGGGGAGTTGCGGCCGACCACTGTCGGCGTACTGAAGCTTATAAAGTTTCCAGTAGAGGCCGCGCTCGACCAGCAACTCCTGGTGCGTACCCTGTTCGCGAATCTCGCCGTGATGAAGGACGATGATTTGGTCGGCGCGTTGGATGGTCGAGAGGCGATGGGCCACGACGATTGAAGTGCGGTTCCGCATCACGCGCTCGATTGCCTGTTGAATCAGCTGCTCCGTCTCCGTGTCGATCGAACTCGTCGCTTCGTCGAGGATCAGGATCGCCGGATCAAATGCGAGCGAGCGCGCAAAGGAGATCAGCTGCTTCTGGCCCACCGAAAGTCCCGCGCCGCGTTCCTTGACCTCCGCCTGATAGCCGCCGTGCAAACGGTTGATGAACGGTTCAGCGCTGACTTCCCGAGCGGCCCACTTGATGCGCTCGTCCGTAATATCTGCTCGTCCGAGGCGAATGTTGCCGGCCACTGTGCCGCTGAAGAGAAATACTTCCTGTAGCACGACGGCGAAGTTTTCGCGCAACGCCTGCAGGTCCCACTCGCGCAGGTCAACACCGTCCAGCAGAATGCGGCCGCGTTGCACGTCGTAGAAACGCATCAACAGGTTTGTTATCGTCGACTTGCCCGAACCCGTGTGGCCCACGAGCGCGACTGACTGACCCGGCTCGACCTTGAAAGAAACGTCCTTGAGAATCCAGTCCTCGTCTTTGTAAGCAAACCAAACGTTCTCGAACTCAATGTGGCCCAACGCGCGTTCTGATTTAGCGGGTTGCACCGGCGACGTGATCGCCACCGGCAAATCGAGCGTCTTGAAGATGCGATGCGAAGCGACGACCGCAGCTTGCAGCACGTTGTACTTATCGGAGATGTCGCGGATCGGCTGGAACAAAAAACTCGAATACTGTATGAACGCCACCAGCGCGCCGAGGGTCAGCACCGTGTGGCCGGGCGTGTTCTGCATCACACGGTAACCGCCGTACCAGATAATCAATGCCACCCCGGCGGCGCCGATGAAGTCCACCAACGGAAAGAAGACGGCGTAATAGAAAATCGTATCGATGTTTGCCTTGCGATAGTCAGTATTGATTTCGTCAAACTCACGAATCGACTTCGCTTCAGCGTTGAAAATCTGGACGGTCTGCGCCCCGGCGAAGTGTTCCTGCAGGAAGGCGTTGATGCGCGCGATGCGCGTGCGCACCAGGTCGTAACCTTTGCGTGCGCCTTTGCGAAACCAGGTAGTCGCGGCCCACAGCATCGGCACGGTTAGCAGGGTGACGAAAGTGAGGCGCGTGTCCATCCAGAGCATCACGCCGATGATGGCGACAATCATTACCAGGTCGCCCAGCAGGTCGGTAATGCCGGCGGTGAATAATTCGTTGAGCGAGTCGACGTCACTGGTGAGGCGCGTCATGATGCGGCCTACCGGGTTGCGATCGTAGTAGGCCACCTCTTGATGCTGCAGCTTGTCGTAGAGTTCGCGACGCATGTCAAACATCACATACTGGCCGACCGAGTTCAGCAGCAGGGCCTGAAAATAAGAAAACACAAGTCGAAAAATTTGCACCGCCACGTATAACCCGACCAGCAGACCGAGACCGGCGGACTTACGCGGCAGGATGTGCCAGTCAATTGCGTACTCGGTAAATTTCGGCTGCAAGATTCCTAGCAGGTTGAGCGCGAAAGTCAGCAGTAGGGCCGGTACCAGCAAGCGCAGGTAAGGACGCAGGTAGCGCAACAAACGGCGCGCGACCTGGAAGTCGTACGTCTTCCCGATCGCTTCTTCTTCATGAAATTGCTTAACCGCTGTTGACATCTTGTTACTGGACCAGTTGACCCGTCGTCTTGTAAGTGGCTGCCTCTAATTGCTGGCGTCGCGGAAAGTGCAGCGCAATACCGAATGCGCCGACGATGAATAACAAATAGTAGTAGTGCTTGCCGACGACGAAGCGTTCCACCAAGCCAAGCAGCGCGCAGGCTTCACACATCGCACAGGCGATTACCAGGGCCTTCTGCACCAGACTCGCGTCCTGCTGCGTGATTGAACGTTCCAGCAGCTTGCCCTTCACTGGAAACGAAACAATGACCAGCATGATCCCAACCGCGGTGAGCACGACTGACAGCATTGGACCAGCAGCCGATGCTGGCCCGGGGTTAAGCTGCGGGGCAACAAACACGGCCACCAGAAGGTACATACCAATGCTCATTAACAAGCTGAACCACAGGGTCACCAGCGTTTGGTAGCGCTTGTCGAGTTCGTCTGGCATTGTCTTCACCGTCCGCCTTTCACAAAATTAAGTGAGCGCTAACTCTTCTTCGAGCAACTGTCGTTCATGCAGGGCCGCGTACTCGCCGCCCATCTCTAAAAGTTCCTGGTGCGTGCCGCGCTCGATGATCCGACCTTCTTCGAGCACACAAATCAAATCCGCATCACGCACGGTAGAAATACGATGTGAAACAATCAGACTCGTGCGGCCACGCATCACACCGCGGAGTTTTGCAAGAATTTTTTCCTCGGTGTAAGTGTCGACGGAGGACAACGCGTCGTCGAGCATCAGGATTTTTGGCTCTCGCATGACCGCGCGCGCGATGGCCGTGCGTTGCTTTTGTCCGCCGGAGAGGGTCAGGCCGCGCTCGCCTACCAGCGTTTCGAAGCCGGCGGGGAATGCTTCGACGTCTTCCGTTAACCCTGCTATGTCGGCAGCCCACCCGACTTGTGATCGCTCCGCCGTGTCGACACCGAACGCAATATTCTCGGCGAGCACGTCACTGAACAGAAAAGTTTCCTGGGGCACGTAGCCAATCGCGGAACGCAACTGTGTCAGCGGATAGTCACGCACCGAATGGCCGTCAACCAGCACCGTGTCGGGCGGCGCCTCAACGATGCGTGCCACGAGATTGACGAGCGTTGACTTACCACTGCCGGTGCGGCCGACAAACGCGACCGTCTGGCCTTCGGCGATGTTCAGGTTGATATCGCGCAAGACGGGTTCGTCGTTAGGGTGGTAACGGAAAGTGAGATTGCGAAACTCGATTTCACCCTTGATAGGCGTTTGAGTTTTAACGTCCGCCGAATCGGTAATTGCCGGCTTGACTGCCATGATGGCGTTCATCCGTTTCAAGCTGGCGGTGCCGCGTTGGTAGAGGTTTACGACATAACCCAACGCGATGAGCGGCCAGATCAATCGGAAGAGGTACATGTTGAAGACGGTAAACTGTCCCACCGTAATTTCGCCGCGTATTGCCTGCGGCACTCCCGCGCCAATAATCAGTACGAAGCCCATGCCGATCAAAAACTGCATGAGGGGTCGCATCAAGGCGTCGATTCGGACCAGGCTCAAGTTTTTTTCCGCGTACTGTCGATTCAGTTCGTTGAAGGCGGCGATTTCCGCGCCTTCTTGAGCGTAGGCTCGGACCACACGCACACCGGTAAAGTTTTCCTGAGCCCGAGCGGTGATTTGTGCGAAGAAGTCCTGAATCTTTTCGAAGCGGACGTGAACCTGCTGGCCAAAGAACTTCACCGTCAAAGAGACCAGCGGCATCGTGATAAAAAGCAGCAGCGTCAGGCGCCAGCTAATGGTGAACATCAGCGGCAGGACGATGATGACGACGAACACCGTCTGCAGCGAGTACATAATCATCGGCCCGGCAAGCTGCCTGACTGCGGCCAGGTCATTGGTGGCGCGTGCCATTAGATCGCCGATGCGATGTTGTTGAAAAAACTCCTGGGGCTGGTCGACGAGATGGAGATAGAAGTCGCGTCGCAAGTCGTACTCAACCTTGCGCGACATGCCAATCAGTATGCGACGTTGCAGGAAAAGAAAAGTCCCGCCGGCGACACTCGCGGCCAAAACCTTAAGCGCGGACGCGGTTAATCGCATCCAGGTTACGTCGTTCCAGTTTGCGTCAATTGCCTGACCAACGATTAGCGGAATGAAGAGGTTGAAAACTACGCTGGCCAAAATGCAGACGATGCCGGCAGAGAGTTCGACCTTGTAAGGAAGAAAGTAGCGTGCGAATTTTCGTAGATCATCCATGCACTAAAAAACCGCCAGGCACTAAACCCCTAAGCTGAATGCGAAGGGTTATGATGCGCGATTTTTCGTCAGGACGCCAGAAGGGAACTAGTTTCGGTAGCTTAGCTTTAGAAGGCGGGGGAAGCGGCCGAGGGTTCAGGCAGATTGGATGTTTCAAGCAGATCGAAAAGCTGTTCCAGGTGACTCGGGAGCGCCAGAAAGCTGACGCGATTGCGTCCGCCATCTTTCGATTCATAGAGCGCACGGTCGGCGGCAACTACGAGCGAATCCCTTGATGAGGCGTGGTAGGGAAAAGTCGCAACGCCAAACGACGAAGTTACGTGACCATAGCCCGGGACTTCCAGTTCCTCGATCCGTTTCCGCAAGCGCTCGGCGACTAGTAACGCGCCTTCGGTATTCGCCTGAGGGAGAATGATGACAAATTCATCGCCGCCGAAGCGCGCGGCCGTATCGACCGCACGCAGTTCCGCACGCAGGGTCTCGGCGAGCAGGCGCAAGGCGACGTCGCCCGTATCGTGGCCGGCCCGGTCATTAATCAATTTGAAATTATCGAGGTCGAGCATGATCAAGGAAAGCGGCTGGCGCATGCGCGTGGCGAGTTGCAGATCGCGTTCAAGCTGGAGTTCGAAGGAGCGACGGTTATAACAACCAGTCAAACCGTCCGTCAGCGCTTGCTGTTGCATCTGCGCGAACAAGTGGGCCTGGTTAACGGCTACCGCCAGCTGGTCAGCAACCGTGTGCAGCAGCAACAACTCATTGTCGGCCCAGACGCGTGAGCTATCGTCGGAACGCACCAGCAGCAGACCAATAAAGTTTCCCTGGTAGATCAGGGGCACAATTGCATCGGCAAGCACCGGGGGATTCTGGGTATTGTCGCCCTCTACCACGTAAGCACGCGGCGAGCTGGCGAGCCTGCTGCTGATCGCAGCCACTTCGTTCAGTAACGAATCCTTCTCATCCGCTGCCACATCGGACCGTAAGTGGTACTTGGTCATTTCGCGGCCCACCAGCACGCCCTCAACCCTCACCGCGCAGGAATGAACGTTAAGCGCGCGTCCCACTTCATTGGCGGCGGTCTGTAGCACACTATCGAGCTCGAGTGAATTCCTGATGGCGGTCGCGAGACGATTAACCGCAATCTCGCGTTCAGCTTGTTCCTGTAGGAGCCGGGCGAGTTTGGTGGTTACACCCAGCGTGAGTTGCAGCGACGTGGCCTTGGGCATCGAAGCGCGTACGGCTTTCGCAAAAGCGATCGAGTGGAATGAATGTTCCGCCGTGACGCGCGCCATCAGGTATTCAAGCGCTGAGTAGACAACGTCAGGCTCAAAAGTCCAGATGACCAGATCGCGCGAATTCTCTTCCTGCTCGGCATCGTGTACCGATGCCAGCAGCGCCGAGAAGCGTGCGTCCGCGATAACCACAAACCGCTCATAATTATTGCCTTCGTCCGTACGCTCGAAAACGACCGCCTTGTTGTTCTCCCGTCCGCGACTAAGCACGAGGCTGGATAGCGCGTCCTGCGGGCTCACCCACATGAACAGTTTCTTGGCTGCTTGCTCGAGTTCCGCGACGCGTGCGACGTCGCGAGCGGGACGTTCCGCCTGCGTCGGCAGACTTTCAACCACGAGCGCCCCCAGGTTGTTTTCCAGCACAACGTCTTCGAAGTAACGATGTAACTGCGCAATCGTGGAAGCAGCGCAGGGAACTGGCATCACTTGTCTGGGGTGCTGGGCGAGCAGGGAATGATAAAGAGAGTACATAGGGTGGGAGTCACCGCAGTAATCGTTAACTTAGCTTCAGTTGCGAGGGCGTTTAACCCGATTGGGTCCGCACGGCAGGCCAAAGTCATTTTACATAGATCAACATCAGCTGTCTACCAATCTTTCAGATGCGGAGGCTAAAGCTTGAGATAGGTGCTAAGTGCTGTAGCCGCGAGCTTTTGGTCAGTTCCGAAAACCTCGGCGGAAACGACGAAAAGGCGCCGTCCACCGCGCACAACCCTCGCGACAGCCTGCGCGCGTCCCTCGGTGAGTGGCCTGAGGTAGCTAATGGTCAGATCCACGGTGGTGACCTTTTCGTCGGGTTTGAGCAGAGTAATGATGGCAAAAGCGGTGGCGGTGTCGATCAAAGAAGCGATGGCGCCGCCATGCACGACGCCGTGGTTCTGAGTCAGTTCTTCGCGGATTTCGAGGCCGAGCCTGGCGGTCCCGACATCGACCTCGTCAAGTTCGATTCCCAGCAAGCGAGCGAAAGGGACCGCGTCAAGCGCACTCTCAATTCGCTTTAATTGAGCGGCCGTAAGCTTCTGCCCATTCATGAACGATAGCTTTCACCGGCGTTCGCAGGTTCAACAATGACCGCGGTGCCGTAAGCCAGCACTTCCGTGACTCCGGCGGTGACTTCGGTCGCATCGTAGCGCGCGCCGACGATTGCATTTGCCCCGAGTTCGGTGGCGTGTTGGATCATGATCTCAAAGGCGTCTGATCGAGTCTGCTCGCAGAGCTTGGTCCAAACCGTGATGTTGCCGCCAACAATTGTTTGCAGGCCGGCGCCGATGGTGGCGAAGATATTTCGCGAGCGCACTACAATACCGCGCACCACTCCCAGGTTCTGGGTGATGCGGAAGTTTGGTAACTCAAACGCGGTCGTGACCATCTGGTGCGAAACCGAGTAACGCGGCGGACTGACCGCGTAAGGCGTTCTCTGATCGAGGGGATCTCTATTCATGTGTTTTCCTTTGCCTGGGATTCATTTCCTGAAGAGCGAGATTTTTCTCGCGCGGCTTTTCGTTTTGGGTGCGGGGGGAATCCAGAAATATTCCTGCAGCTGGCAGCGCCCGCGCTCATTGAAGTTTACTCCTTCGTTTTCCAACATGCGCTGTTGTTTGTCGTGGGGAAGTACCACGCCGCGCGTAGAACAACCTCCCTGCGCATTGATTACCCGATGCCAGGGAGTTTTATCGTTCGAGCTGTGCATCACAAACCCTACCGTGCGCGGTGTGTACCCCTCGCCGAGCAACTCCGCAATTTGACCGTAAGTCATCACGCGCCCGCGCGGAATTGCCCGGACAATGCGAAACACGCGCTCACGATATTCCTGGTCGGGCTGATCTGCCATGATTTTATCCGCGCGCTGGTTTCACTCTGTGACGGTCCTATTCCTTAGTGCGCAGGACCACTCGCGCCGGGGCGCCGTCGCCGCTACCCTCGGCAATCTTCAGTGGTAGACAAATCAATTCATACGACCCGGGCGCGACGGCGCGCAGGTCAAGCCCTTCGAGAATAACGACACCACGCGCTAGCAACGTAAGATGAGTTTCAAACTTGCCGGACTTGAATTGTTCAATCGACAGGTAATCGATCCCTACGAGTTTGACGCCCATTTCAACCAGCAATGCGGCGCCGGCGGGCGTCAGGTAAGTATAGTCTTCGCGAAAGCCTGCGTGAGAATTATTCCAGAAGGCGGAGTTACGCGTCTTGAATAGAATGCGTTGCGAACCCCGCGCACAATTGGCGGCGATAAAGTGTTCATCAATCGCGCGGATCTCACCGGCTACTGCTACCACTTGGGCGTCGCCAATCAGACTCCCCAGCGGCAACGACTCTACCTTCGCACCGCCGGCAATGAAGTGGGCCGGGGCGTCGACGTGCGTGCCGGAATGAAGACCAAAGCTGATCAGCGAGACATTCGCGGAATCACCGTCGGCAAGCGAATGCCACTGTTTGATTTCGATGCCTGGATCACCGGGGTAGATTGGCGTCGCGGCGGAGAGTGGAAGACTAACGTCGTAGGTCGGCATGAAAAAGGGTTTTCGGTTTACTGGTCTCGGTAACGTCGACGCTGAAGCGTACGGGGGCAGATAGTAAATGTCGTGCTCGAAAGGTGTCAATGATCTGACAAGACGACCACTTGCGATGTGCGCGATGATTTCGTTAGCATCCGGCCTGCAATCATAACCACGAGGAGTTCAGCAATCACAACCGCCAACAAACCGACGCGGCCGCGCGTGGCCGCCTCCAGCTACTTAAATACCGCCCCGCTAATTTGGAGTTTTCAGTACGGCACGCGACAACACTTGGTCGAGTTAGTAACGGACGCGGCGCCGGCGCGTTGCGCGGATTTGCTCGCGAACGGAGAAGCCGAGGTCGCGCTGGTACCGGTGATCGACTACCAGCGTATGCCGGAGCTAAAGGCTGTACCGGATGTGTGCGTCGGCTCCCACCGCGCCGTACGCAGCGTCGTTCTGGTGAGTAAACATGAGGAACTTCGGAACGCCCGCCGAGTGGTGCTCGACACTTCTTCGCGTACTTCACAGGCCCTCGTGAAGATCATCTTTCGGGAGTTTCTGAATTGCGAGCCTGAATGGACCACGAGTTCGCCCCACCTGGAGACGATGCTGGAAGGCAACGACGCGGCACTCTTAATTGGCGACCCGGCGATGAACCTGCCCGAGCACTTGCACGTTTTCGATCTGGCCACGTTATGGCGGCAGTTTACGGGAACCGGTTTCATCTTCGCCATGTGGATGGCCCGCGCCGGTGTGAGTGAAAAAATTATTGGGATTGATTTCGCTGGTGCGCGCGACGAAGGACTGGCAAACCTGGACGACATTATCTCCCGGAGCGAAGCCGGACTGTCGCTTTCGCCGGCTGACATCAGGGAGTACTTGACTGTCAATATTACTTTTCAGGTTGATGAAACGCTGGCCCAGGGACTGCGACTCTATTTCCAACTCGCCCACAAGCACGGCTTGATTGAAAGCAGTCGTCCCCTGGAATTCCTCGGTGACTGAAAACGCCAACCAGCGTGATAGCTCTCAGCTTTCCAGTACCGCTTCAGTTTGCTCGCGCGAAAACCTTCCCACAGTATTTCTGTATTTTGCTTATTAGCTGGCGAACCAATAAACTGACAACCAATGCCGAGCAAGATTCAACCCCTTTTGGACAAAGCAGTCGCCGGGATTCGGCTGACGGTCGCCGAGTGCACCGAGCTACTCGAGTCGCCTGACGTTGCGCGCATCGGCGTCGCGGCTGACGAAATCCGCGAGCGGCGCCACCCCGATAATGTCGTCACCTACATCATCGATCGCAACATCAATTACACGAACGTCTGCAACGTAGTCTGCACCTTCTGCGCGTTCTACCGCCGGCCCGGTGCACCCGACACTTACGTGCGTACGTTGGATCAGATTTGCGAGAAGATCGACGAGACCATCGCGCTCGGTGGCACTGGTGTTCTGATGCAGGGCGGACTCCATCCGGACTTTGGCATCGAGTGGTACGAGGAGCTCTTGCGCGCACTGCACGCGAAGTATCCCACGTTCCAACTTCACTGCTTTTCGCCGCCCGAGATTCATAACATCCACCTCATCTCCGGGCTCGATTACGAAACGATCATGGCGCGCTTAAAAGACGCCGGACTCTATAGTTTGCCCGGCGGCGGCGGCGAGATACTCGATGACGAAGTGCGCCAGCGCGTGTCAACGAAGTGCACGACTGATGAGTGGCTGGACGTGATGCGAGCTGTGCACCGCGTGGGCTTGCGTTCTACCGCGACCATGATGTTTGGCATCGGCGACGACGTTAGTCATCGCGTCAAGCACCTGCAACGGGTGCGCGACCTGCAGGATGAGACCGGCGGGTTTACCGCGTTCATTCCCTGGACCTTTCAACGCGAGAACACCGCGCTTGGCCGGCGTATCAAGGACGAACCCACCGGCGTTGATTACCTAAAGATGCTCGCGGTTTCACGATTATTTCTCGACAACATTGAAAACTTTCAGTCGTCCTGGTTGACGCAGGGTTTGAAGTTGGGCCAGGTCGCGTTGCGTTTCGGCGCGAACGACATGGGCTCGATTATGATCGAGGAGAACGTTGTCTCGGCAGCCGGAGCGCACAATCGCGCTGACGAAAAAATGTTGCGCTACCTGATCCGCGAAGCTGGGTTCACGCCACAACAGCGCGACATTCTGTACGCCCGAGTTAATCGAACAATTGAGGTGCCGGCCAAGGATGCCGTACCCGAGCCAGCGAACCTCGCCGTGCTCTTGAGTTAGTTTCCCTGTTCGTTTCTTTTGTCATTAACCGGCCGTCCCACTCCCGGGAGAATCTCTTATGTCTCACAGATTGCTCGCAGCCACGTTCCTGCTTGTCACCTTGCTTTCCTGTTCCCTCCGCTCCCATGGTCAAGAACAGGCGCCGGTAACGCCTGAAGATCGCGACACGCTGGCGGTCACGCGGAAGCAGGCGGTGGCGTTGTTGTTCTCAGTTGCGAGCCAGGTGAACACTCTGCGTTCGGGGGAGAATCGTGCGCGTATCGGTTCCAACCTGGTCGAGTCGCTATGGGAATTCGACGAGAAACGCGCCCGCGGTTTGCTGGCCACGGTACAAGAGGACATTACGGCGGGCCTGAACGACACCGACGTCGATTACGAATCACATACTCAGACGCTTATGATTTTTCTGCAGTTGCGACGTGACACTCTGGCGCGAATAGCCGGTCGTGATCCGGAATTGGCCTTAAACTTCCTGCGTGCGACGCGGCCGCCCCCGGATATTCCGTTGCCGTATGCAATGAAGGACGTGGAGGCGAATCTTGAGTTGCAGTTGGCTGACGCAATCGCAGTGAAGAGTCCGCAACTTGCGCTGAAACTCGGTCGCCAGGCGCTTGCCAGAGGGCTTTCGCCGGAACTCAAGTCAGTACTCTTCAAGCTACAAGCAAACGACAAAGAGGCCGCGCGCAGTCTTCATCAGGAGATTGTTGAAAAGCTTAAGCGCGTGAACCTGGCGGAAGATTCCGCGGCACTCGAATTCGCGCTTGACCTGACACGTTCCTTCCCGCCGCCGCGGGCGACCGAATCCGTCTACCGTGAGTTGCTTGGTGTGGTGCTAGCCGGCGCGCTCGCTAATGGCTGCGCAACCGCGGACCCGGAAGCGGAAGAAGCCTCTAACTTTTGTTACCAAGCCGCGTCGGTTTTTTCGCTGCTGGAAAAATACTACGGCGCGCAAGCAACTCCCTTGAAGCGCTGGGTGGATCCCGACGCCGACGCTGAACGCAGGATGCGGGATTCGTGGCAGGAACTAAACGACGAGGTGGCGGAGAAAACCGTTGACGAAATCCTCGCCCTGGCAGAGGCGCACCCGGACAATAAGCAACAAGTCTATTGGCTTGCGTTTGAGAAGGCAGCGGGCTCCGGAGACCTGGTACGCGCGCGCCAAATAGCTACCGGGGCGCCCGACCCGGAGTTGCGTGAAAGCATGCTGGCACGGCTACAAGAGAGCGAAAGATTTAGTGCGGCGTCCGAACAGAAGCTGGCGCTCACTCAACAACAGCTCAGCGCGCTTCGTAACGACGAGGCGCGGCTGCAGTATCTCCTCTCTGCCGCTACGCAGATCGCCGGCAAGGATCGGAAGGCAGCCTTGGGGTTACTTGATCAGGCAGCCCAAATCATTGGCGGGGTCAGGGCAGGTCGCAAGCAAGTTGAAGGACAGCTGGCCCTCGCTATGCTGTATTGCTCGCTGCGAAGTGAACGCGGTTTCGCGATCATGGAATCGCTCGTGCCAAAACTCAACGAACTGGTAGCCGCCGCGATTACTCTCGATGGGTTTGATAATAACTACCTTCGCGATGGTGAGTGGAACATGTCCGCGCAGGGCGGACTCGGGACGTTGCTGAACGCCCTCGCTCAGAACGCGGGATACTTCGCGCGTTTCGACTTTGATCGCGCCGCTACCTTGGCCAGCCAGTTTGATCGCGCCGAAATCCGTTTGATGGCGCAACTAAAGCTCGCGCAATCCGTGCTGGGTAAACCGCCAAAGGTTTTTCCGCTCTTTCAGCCAGAAAGACAGGTTATTATCGATTAACTTGTATGACGCTCGCGCCCCGTGAAATCAACACCCTACTCTGCGATTGGGACGGAACCATTGTCGATTCCGCGCAACTCGGACTGACTGCTTTCGAAAAATCGTTCGCCGCCTTGGGCCATCCCTTTGATCATGATGTCTACGCGCGGGTTTATTCACCGAACTGGTATTCGGTTTACGAAGCGCTCGGCTTGCCGCAAGAGCACTGGCAAAGGGCCGACGAACTCTGGGTGCAGCACTACGGCGAGCAAGGCGCGCAACCCCTTCCCGGTACGCTGGAGACCATCAAGGAACTGAAGCGCAAAGGCTATCGCCTGGGAGTCGTCAGCAGCGGCACAGAGTGTCGGGTAGTACGCGAGATTAGCGAGTTACGGCTCGAGAGTGTTTTCGAGGTTGTTGTTTGCAATGAGCAGATGACGAACAAGAAGCCGCACCCGGAAGGTTTGGAAACGGCGTTGCAATCGCTCGGGTGCGGAGCTGAGGAGTCTGCTTACGTAGGCGACAGTCCGGAAGATATCGAGATGGGCAAACGCGCCAGACTTTTTACGGTAGGCGTGCGCAGCGATTATCCGACGAGCTGGAAACTGGAAAGTCGCGCTCCTGACATCCTGCTCGAGTCTTTCGACGAGTTGCTGCATCATTTTTAGTTTGCAAACTCAGCCGTTCCGGCTTACGCTTCCTGCCACACCCCCCGCTTGAGTTCTGATATTGCGTTCGCGCTTTCAGCGAGAATCCCCCGGCACAATTGAGTTTTAGCTTCCCCCACGCGAGTCTTTGCGGCGTGTCTGCGAAGCTTTGCAGTTACGACTATTTTGTAGACTGCAAGACCGACGCGACTGCCGCAAAGAAACGCGGTGGACCAGAGCTGGAAAAATTACCATCAAGCCGGGGAGGGTTCGTTTAAATGCTTTGGAGAGGGCAGCGGCAGAGCGACAACGTTGAAGACCGGCGCGGAATGGGCGGCGGCGGATTAGCGATCGGCGGTGGGCTGGGCGGTATTGTTCTGCTCGTAATCGCGTTGCTGCTCGGTGCCGACCCGCGCGAACTGCTGCAACAATCCGGCGAAGCGCCGGCGGCGGGTACTCAAAGTTCGCGTCCCGTCAACCCAGAGGAAGAGGAGCTCAAACAATTTTCGCTGACGGTCTTGGCCAGCACTGAAGATGTTTGGGGTGACCTGTTTCAACAACAGGGCCAACGCTACCGCAAACCGACGCTCGTGTTGTTTACCGATCAGGTGCGTTCAGCTTGCGGCGCGGCCGGTACGGCGGTCGGTCCGTTTTACTGTTCGGGTGACGAAAAGCTTTACCTTGACCTCTCGTTCTTCAAGGAACTTCAGACGCGGTTTCGTGCGCCGGGCGACTTTGCCGAGGCCTATGTGATCGCACACGAGGTGGGCCATCACGTACAAAAACTAATGGGCACGATGGACCGTGTCGACGCGGCGCGGGGTCGCATGACCGAAGCGGAAGCAAATCAACTTTCGGTGCGGCTCGAATTGCAAGCTGATTTTCTTGCCGGAGTTTGGGCTCACTATGCGCAGCAGAAGGGAATTCTGGAAGCAGGCGATATCGAAGAAGCACTAGGCGCCGCGAGCGCGGTGGGTGACGATCGGCTGCAGCGCGAAGGTCAGGGATACGTCGTGCCCGACTCGTTTACCCACGGCAGTTCCGCGCAACGTGCTCGTTGGTTTCGCAAAGGGTTCGAAACCGGCGACGTGCGACAAGGCGACACCTTCAACACGAGAGATTTGTAACGCGGCTGCGGCACACTTACGCCGCCGAGAGTGAGTTCTGACGCACGTTGTTCGTAATTTGATGAATCGCTTCCATCAACGCTGAGCGTACTTCAGTGGGTAGTGCCGCTCTGACCGCCAAACTGCGAAACGAGGGAATGACTTCCGGCTGATTGCTGAACGTCAGCAGTCTGATCACCGACAAACGCACCGCGACATCGGGATATTTCTCAATTGTTTGCAGCAGCGGTTCCACTTCACCCGCGCGCGCCATCAGAAACAAAAGTGAAAACGCATCGTAGGTTTGCTCGCGACTGCCGCCGACGAGATGTTGAATGGCTTCATTCGCGAGCCCCGAGCCGTTGATCGCCGCGGCAATGTGACGGCGCCGCTCATGTGTTCCCTCGCGCAGCGCGCGCGTGAATGAAGCGGCACGGTCCGGTTTGAAGTCGTGCAGGACGCGAGCCGCTCGGTTCCTTACGTGGGAGGCGGGATCGTCGAAGAGTTCCGTGACGATACGAAACGCCTCGTCTTCATCCATCTGGGCCAGTTCCTGAAGCACGGCCGCATGCATCGCCGGTTGGTTGCTCTTGAGATTTTCAATCAGGGCCATCAGCGACGGAGTTTCGTCCGCCGCTTGGATCCCCTTTTCGTGAGCCAGCGGCGCGATCGATTTCTCCTCTGCAGTAAGCCATGAGCCGTTCGTCATACTGGTCTCGTCATAGCTATTGACGGGCTCGCCACTCGTCTCGACTAATTCAACCGATGCCGCTTCAAGGTTGATTGGGTTGAAGTCAAACTCTGTTAACTCGATTGCGACGTCGGATGTTTCCGGTTGATCCGAATCGCGCATTCCTTCGTCAGTAACATTCAGCTCGCTTTCCGGCGGAGCGATTGCGGTCAAAGCCGGGTGACTAAGTTCAGCCACGGCCCAATCGGAACCGGGCTGATTTCGCACCTCGCTTTCCACCAGGGAAAATTCGTAGGT
>JAVEEA010000106.1 GCA_030840675.1 Pyrinomonadaceae bacterium | reverse complement strand
CGCGACTGGGGAAATCGGTGCCAGGCCACCGCACTCCAAAGCAGGCAACTCGCGGCACCGCAAAGGACGCCAGTGATGCGCAAAGTAAAGCGGTAGACGAAGTTGACACGCGCTGGCTGCTGGCCTAATTTTCTGACATGACAATTCAAGGCGGCGAGACTTCGGAGGGCGTTGCGCGTGTATTTGTTAACAATGCTCGCGAGCTGATCACCGGTCAGTATCTCCCCAAGCTGGAGCGTTGCGTGGAGAGGCTAAGCGACGAGCAGGTCTGGTCGCGGCCGAACGCCGCATCCAACAGCATCGGCAATTTGCTGCTGCACATTTCCGGCAATGCGCGACAATGGATCGTTTGCGGCTTGGGCGGTGCGACCGATGAGCGGCAGCGGCAGACTGAGTTTGCTGAACGACGTGCGATCCCTCGCGCTGAACTGCTCGCGCAGCTGCGACAGACCATCGCCGAAGTGGATGATGTACTGGAGCGCTTTGATGCGTCCCAACTGCTCGAAAGTTACCGCATTCAGGGAACTGAAACATCAGCGCTCGCTGCGATATTCCACGTGACCGAACATATCTCGATGCACGCCGGCCAAGTAATCCTGCTGACGAAGATGCTGGCTAATATCGATCTGGTCTTTTACGACTTCTCCAGCGGCAAACCGGTCCACACCTGGCATGACCAGCAAGTGCCCTAGCGCGGATTCAGCGCGCATAGTTATGTCCGCGAACCCTTCGAGAAGTCCTCCTTTCAAAAGTCTGCCATTCGTGTTTAATATAGCGACGTTCCGAACCAGCAAGAGCAGGCAGGAATGCCGGTGCTACTAAAACTCGAGGAGAACACATCCGAATGACTTACGTCGTTGCTGAGCCCTGTGTTAACTGTCGCTACACTGATTGTGCCCTGGTCTGTCCGGTCGAGGCGTTTCATCTGGACGACGATATGTTGCACATCAATCCGGAAACCTGCATCGACTGTGACGCATGCGTGCCGGAGTGTCCCGTGGAAGCAGTCTTTGCCGAAGCCAACGTTCCGGCCGAGTGGGCGCACTTCACGCAAATGAACGCGGACAAGGCGCTGAGTGGGTTGCCAACTATCACGGCGCGCCTGGATCCACTGTGCGAGTCGGTCGCTGCGGGCCACTAATTCCTGAGTATGAAAAAAGGTACCAAACGCGTCCTGGGTAGTCTGGCTTTAGCTGCCGGCGCGTTTGGAGTCGCGAGCAGCTACCTGAAGAAGAACAAGGGAATGGGAAGAAAACAACAGCGTGTGGCGAATAAACTCGCGAGCGTCTGGGCCCGGCCCAACATGGTGGTGACATTCCGCGCGGAGTTAATGCCGGGTCGCGATCGCGAGCAGCGCACCGCGCGTGTGAAAGAGTTGCTCCCCAGCGGACGCGTGACGCTGCACGAAGTTTCGGGGGAACACGGACAGCAGGAATTCGATCCGGTTAACTGAATCTTTGGAGAGCGGCGACTCGGCGCCGCTTTTAGTTGCACGTCTGGTGCGACTTGAGTGGCGAACTGCGCCGGCGGCGGGGAGTCACACAGGACCAAAGCGGTGACAGGTCCCCGCACTCCAAGTAGTTCAGTTACCAGCTGTACGTCTTGCCGGGTTCCATCACGCCCAGCCGCGGCACATTCAACGCCTGCAGTTCTTCAATGACCAACTTGCGGTAAGCAGGCTTAATGTGCACGGCCAGAATATCCAAGCCATTGTGGTTGAGTTTCCGTAGATCGCGTTGCAGCGAGGCGGGTGTGAAATGGCGGGAGACTTCGGCGAGTTTTGCCATCGAGTCAGGGAAAGAAGTTTCAACCAGCAAGGCATCTATACCCGGAGCGCGATTGATCAGATTCCAGAACTCATCAGTTTCGGCGGTATCGGAACTGAACGCCACCGTGCTCTTTCCATCCGAAACCAGGAGACCGACAGTCGGCACAATGTGGTTGACGGCGACTGCGGTTACGGTGAGGTGGGCGATGCGAAACTCTTTCCCGGTCGGGATGGGAACGTATTCCATTACTGGCCCATGTTCATTCTTGAGCTCAGAGAAGCGCGGGTAGACGTTCCAGTTAAAGATGTCTCGCTCCAGCAAGTCGATCACTTCCGGAGTCGCGTAAACACGAACCGGACTAGTCAGAGTTTCAAAAAGGTCGTCGATGAAGATCGGAAGGCTGGCGATGTGGTCCATGTGCGGGTGCGTGACAATGATGTCGCGCACCTGTTCGCGCTGCTCGGGTGTAAGCGCTAAAGCGATACTTCCCGCGTCCACCGCCACACACTCGTCAATCAAAAAGCAGGTTAGACGTTGATCGGAAGTTGCTTGGCCCTGACTGTCAAAGGTACTTGGTAGGAGTTGAACTCTCATCGGCTGGGGGAAGAGACCGTCCTTCGCTAAGCGGTTTAGTATAAGTCAATCGGTGTAACTTGGGCGAATTTTGTTAGCAGCGCGGGCCTTAGCTTTCGCGCAGGCGTCGCAACAATGCTTCCATTGCCTGCCGGTAAGCAGCTTCGCGTTCGCGGGCGTCGGCGGCGATGATGCCGCGCGCCACGCGACTACGATGGAAGGCCAGTTCGCTGGCGGTCTGATTCAGCTCCCGCGCCGTACGCCAGTTGCCGAGCCCTCCTTTTGAGAATGCCTGATAGGAAGAACCCATCCGCCCTCGGATGGTGCAGAGACGTTTGTACTCCTGTTCGGTCAGGAGGCCGGCCTGGTAGTCCGAGACCAGATTGTCGCGAACGATTCGTCCCTCGCGCAGCAACGCCAGGATGATCACTGTCAGCAGAATAAAGAAAGCCGGCATCATGATTAGGATATAAGTCAGGAAGAAGGCAACTCCGCCAAACATGACGCCAGAGCCGTTCCAAATACTATGCATCGAAATTGCCGCTAGCAGACCCAGGATGGGCGCGATTAATTTGACGGCCGTACTTCTTGATTGCCGTGCCAGTCCCAGGCCGATACCCGTCATGCTGGTGAACATGGGATGTGAAAACGGAGCCAGAGCTCCGCGCAGCACGAAGACAAACGTGAGCATGCCGCCGCCGCCTTCCATAACTGCCTTGCCGTAGTACTGGATATTTTCCGTCATTGCGAAGCCGAGTCCCGCCATGGCGGCGTACACAATGCCGTCGATGACGCCGTCAAACTCGTCGCGTTTGAAGAAGAAAAAGAGCAGCAGGATGAAGGCCTTCGCGCACTCTTCAACTATCGGCGCGGAAATGACAGCACCGAAAGTTCGTCCCGCGCGGGCGCTGTTAGTCATTAACTGCACCGCGACATCACTGGCGGTGTTGAGCAAGAACGCGAAAAAAACGGCGACGAGTGCGCCCCAAAAAAAAGCAGTGGCCAGCATCCAGCCGGGCTCGGCTTCATAACGATCGATCCACAGTACCAGGACCAGGTACAGCGGTACTGGGGCAGTTGCCGAAATGAGACCAATCAACAAAGCGACTGGTCCAGTCTCGACGCCGATTAGGAGAAGCACGATCAGTCCCAGCAGCAGCGCCATCAGCGCGGCAAAAATTCCGAGAATGACCTTGATCGCCGTGGCCACTCCGGAAGGCTTATTTGGCCGTGGCGTTACGAGCGCAGGTCGTGGATCGTTAATCATGCTTAATTGATCGCGAACTAAGATTTACGAGCAAAAGAAAATCGCGCAGAAAGTTCCGCAGAGTATATACAGTAAGTAATTCCAGCGCGAGCATTTTGACCGCGGTATCAGGAGTGAGCAGCACAAGCGAACGAGACGCTTAACGAGCACACGTTTGCGCGCGACCGCCGTCAATCGAGTAAGTTGCGCCCGTGATCCAGGAGGCGCGTTCGGACGCCAGGAAGAAGATCAACTCGGCGATTTCGTCCGCGGTACCCACCCGGCCGAGCGGATGAGTGGTGCGGGAATGTTCCAGGAAGGCGTCGTACTTTTCCTCGCTCATGCCGCCTCGCTTATGAATCTCGGTCACCACCACACCGGGATTTACGGCGTTAACACGCACGCCTCTGGACGCCAACTCGAGTGCAGCGCAACGCGTCAACTGATCGAGACCAGCCTTGGAGACACAATAAGCCAGCACTCCCGGAAACGCGCGTAGCCCGGTGACACTCGACACGTTCACGATATTGCCGCGGCGTTCGCTCAGTGCCGGCAATGCTTGCTGCATCAGAGTGAACGGCGCGCGGAGGTTGATCTGAAGCATTGCATCCCAAGCCTCCAGAGAGGTATCGGCGATGGTGCCGTTCGCAATGTGGCCGGCGGCGTTGACGAGTACGTCGACTCCACCAAAGTGGGCAACTGTTTCCGTCACCACTCGTTCGGCTGCGGCAGCGGACGACAAGTCAGCTTTGAGCGGCAGGAAACGCTCCGCGGAACCGCCGCAACTCTCGCCGAGTTTCGCCAGTGCCGCTTCATCTCTGCCGACGACCGCGATGGCCGCCCCGGCCGCGGCAAAGCGCAAGGCAGTTGCTTTGCCGATACCTGAGGTGGCGCCCGTCACCAGTAAAATCTTTTTTGTAAACTCATTGTTCATGTTATTTTCACGCTTCCCGAACACCGATCAGATTTGTTGAGGCCATCATATATTGACAGCTGAATACTAAAAAGCCGACTATTGGTCGTCACAGAGTTTCCGGACGCGGGTGCGTCCCTGGTTCCCCCCCTCGGTCAGAACATCTTTGAACTGGCCGCTACTCCTGAGAGAACGCATTTGGGTAACAACTCCGCGGATGAATTCTTTCCCAGAGCTGCGCAGACACATGTGCACAGCTCGAGCGACGCAGCGCGCCGGCACGCGCCCCGAGCGCGTATGCCATCAAGCATCGGTTACCTGCTGGTGGCGGTGCTAGCGGCGCTGGCGCTGTTCTCTGCGCTCTGGTACATGCTGGTGAGCGGCGGCGATGAGTCGCCCTGGATTCCCGCCGGCCTGGCTGCGAGCGTGGTGCTGTTAGTGGCGTTGTCAGCGCGTGAGGTGGTGATGCGTCGCGCCTGGACGCGCTATCTTCTGGACCAGGGTGGGGAGTCGCAAGCGCGCGTGAGTGGTGAACACCGACGTCCGCAGGCGAAGGCCCATTCCAGTTCATTACTCTCGGCAGCGTGGCGAGCCATTCAGAAACAATCCGAACAAGCCGACGTTGGCGGCAACGCCGAATCACACTTCGATGTCTTCCATGCATGTCAGGACTACGTGGCGAGCGCCGGCGAGGCCTTGCGATCCAGCAGCTTGCCATCTGAGAAACGAAACTCCATCAGGGCTGGCCAGGAGCGTGCGCGGGGCCTGCAAAAACACCATCTGTTGACCTGGGCCCGGGATTCATCGCGGGCCTTGACCTTCGAGGCGCAGCAACGTGCCCGCACCTCTGAACGGATTGAAGCTGCGAATCGCGCGTTACATTGTTTGGAGACGGCCTTGCAGTTTTACCCTCAGGAAGTAGAATTACACGAATCCAGCGTAGCAATTCGCGAGTTCATTGCTTCCGTGAAGGTGGCCCATTGGGTCGAGTTGGCGGAGCGTTCAGCCTTCAAGGGCCATTATCGCCGCGCGATCGATCGTTACAAGGATGCGCTTTTTTACTTGAGCCGTGAACCAGTGAAGGAGGACGTGAGAGTCGCAAGTACCGAGCGTATCGAACGCGAGATAGAATCCTTGCAAGCTCGCGTCAAGTCGCAGAAAAACGGAAACGGCGCATCGCGCACAAGTCACGAAACTGCCGACCAGGAAGGTTACGAAATATGATTTCCCAGAAATGCCCGAAGTGTCGCAGTTCACGCATCAGAAAGGGATATAAGCCGACCCCGCTGCTGTTTCGTCTGGTTGGCATCCATTACCTTTTATGCAATCATTGCAACTTACTTTTCACGGGCTTCGCAGTTCCCGGAACGGTTGGTCGTCCGAGTCACAAGAGCGGCAAGCGCGACAAAGAAGATGGGACGTTGCCGCGGTTTTCGCGTCCCAAAGAATGGCAGGAGTAATTCTTAGTTACGCGGAACACGGGCATCGATTCCTATCTCGTTAACATCTTTGAGAGTTCGCCTGTCCCCAGGTTTCGACGATTTATGAGGTGTGTTATGACGAAAAGACTTTCACTCGCAGCGATTCTGCTTAGTTTAGCGCTCCCGATGTGGGTGCGTCCGCAGGAGCCCCAGAGTGCTCCTCCAGCCCCGAGCCAGGACAGCTACCGCCCCTCAGCGGGACCTGCTTCAGTGGACAACCAGGGAATCCGGAATTACCTGCTCGGCCCCGGTGACGTGGTTGACGTGCGAGTTTTTGGACAATCTGACTTGAGTTCAATGGCGGAAGTGGACAGTGACGGGAATCTGAGTTCCTTGCCGTTTCTCGAAAGGCCGATCCCCGCACGTTGCCGCACCGAAAAAGCGTTACAAAAAGACATCGCGGCGGCCTACGCAAAATATATCAAGAACCCGCAGGTAAGTGTCCGCATCAGCGAACGCAAGAGCCGTTATCCCGCCAACGTTTTTGGCGCGGTGCGCCAGCCTACGCGCGTGCAGATGCAACGCCAGATCAGGCTCAACGAGTTGATGGTTGTTTCCGGAGGGTTCACTGAACGTGCCTCGGGTACGATTCAAATTGTGCACACCGAGCCACTGATGTGTCCGCAGCCTGGCGAAGAAGCGGAAGCTGCTCCGATTAGCGACGACAACATCTCGATGCAAATCGTAAAGCTTGCCGACCTGAAAGCCGGCAAGGCTGCAGCCAACCCAGTAATTCGTCCCGGTGACTACGTCATGGTCACGGAAGCCGAACCTGTTTACATCATGGGCAGCGTCGTGTCGCCCCAGGGGATTTACCTGCGCGATCAACTGACGCTGACCGCCGCGCTGGCGATGGTTGGTGGGCCGCGCAAAGAAGCGAAAGTCGGCAGCATCAAGATCCGACGGAAGAAACCAAGCGGAGTGGACTGGGAAACGATCGTGGTGGACTACGGCGCGATCAAGAACAACAAGAAGCCCGACGTCTTTCTGCAAGCGTACGACATGGTCGAGGTGCCGGAAGCCGGCATCTTCTCGTCGGGTAGAATTACGCAAACTTTAGTGGGAGCACTGTCCGGCGGGTTGGGAAACGTAATGAGCACCGGGGGCGCGTCGCTGGCAAACCGCGTGGTCTACTAATAAGCGCAAGAAGTCTGAGCAAGTTAACGGAGTCAAAGAAATGAAACGCTCGAGAAATGCGGCTGATGACCGCCGCCGCCGACAAATGTTTACGATCCTCTGGACGGCGGCCCTTTCGCTCGGCACGATCATACTCATCTACAAAGAACAGACTGCTCTGCTTTACATTCTGGCTACAGTCGGTGTGACAGCACTCTTGTTGGTGGTCGGAATGTCTGACCTGGCCCATGCGGAAAAACTCACGAGCGATCCCCGCGCCAGCGCTGATGCGGCGGCAATCGGCAGCGGTATTCCACCCGTGCGTGGCCCGCGCCAGTCGTAATCCACCCGGGGCTGCTGTTTTCAACCCACCGCCCGGGGCAAAACTCCACAATCCGTTAACTCAATTCCCGCGATTTATTGCGAAAAGGCGGTTGAAAGTTTAATCCGTCTGTAGCATAATCCGCCTGCGTCCGCCTCCCCGGTGGACGAAGTGGTCGCGTGGGGTGAGGACACGTGGCCTTTGGGTGGGGGCTGTGGGAGGTCCCCGCCCGCTTTATTTTTAGCCCTCCCATAATTCTTTGAGCAGCAATCAGCAAAACAACTTGACGCGCGATCTAATGAGCGTAGAATTCCGCGTGCCGAAAAAGCCAAACACGAGAGGGTTGGGAAGCTGGTCCGTGGCCAGAAATGCCTCGCCATCAGAATGCCTCTTTTAGATCGCACAAGGCGAAATTTTAAGCTCTGGTTATTCAAGGGCGGTAGACAGTCGGCGGGCTCAGACGACGAGGGTCACGGACCACATAAACAACACCCGTGGTGGAAAGTGATGTGTTTGACGGGCGTCGACTATTTTTCGACGCTCGGCTACCAACCAGGGATTGCTTTCATCGCGGCCGGCGCTCTGTCTCCGATCGCCACGCTCATACTCATCCTCCTGACCCTCCTCGGTGCGTTGCCAATCTACAGTCGGGTAGCCGCGGAAAGTCCGCATGGCGAAGGTTCCATCTCCATGCTGGAACATCTGCTGTCGCGCTGGAAGGGGAAGCTCTTCGTACTAGTCCTGCTCGGGTTCGTGGCCACCGACTTCATCATCACCATCACGCTCTCCGCCGCCGACGCTACGGCCCACATTATTGAGAACCCGTTTACACCACAACTGCTAAAGCACCAGGTCGGCATTACGCTGGTCCTCGTCGCGTTGCTCGGTGGTATTTTCTTGCGCGGTTTCAAAGAAGCGATTGGAATCGCGGTTGTGCTGGTTTTTGCCTACCTGCTGCTTAACGTCGTGGTGGTGGGTTTCGGCATGTACGAACTGATTTCGCACCCCCACTACTTTCCCGAATGGAAGCAAGCCCTGATTCACCACCCGCGCGTGCACGGCAATCCGTGGCTGGTCATCGCCATATCGCTAATGCTTTTTCCAAAACTGGCACTCGGCTTGTCCGGTTTTGAAACCGGCGTGGCAGTCATGCCGCTGGTCCGCGGAGACAAGACCCTGAGTACCGGCGAGTGGGAAGACATTCACAACACACGCACGGGCCGGCCCGCTGAACCACACACTCGTGAGTTGCTGCGCGAGCGCATACAGAATACCCGGAAACTTCTGCGCACCGCTGCCTTGATTATGAGCGTCATGTTGATCACCAGCAGTTTGGTGACGACGATGCTGATCCCGGCGGATAAGTTTCTCGTAGGCGGGGAGGCAAACGGACGCGCCATCGCGTACCTGGCCCATCACTTCTTCGGCGATATTTTCGGCACAGTCTATGATCTCAGCACCATCGCGATTCTTTGGTTTGCCGGCGCTTCCGCGATGGCGGGACTGCTGAATATCGTCCCGCGTTACCTGCCGCGTTACGGCATGGCGCCCGCCTGGGCCAAAGCGACTCGTCCGCTGACGCTCGTCTTCACGCTCATCGCCATTACGGTGACCTTTATTTTCAAAGCGGATGTCGATGCCCAGGGCGGCGCCTACGCGACCGGCGTGCTGGTGTTGATGACTTCGGCGGCAATTGCCGTAACGCTCGCAATCCGCAAGCGCGGCCAGAACTGGATCCCGTTTTTGCTCATCGCGATCGTGTTTGCCTATACCACGATTCAAAACATTCACGAGCGTCCGGAAGGGATCAAGATCGCATCGTTCTTTATTCTCGCAATTGTGGCCGCGTCGCTGGTGTCCCGCGTTTGGCGTTCCACCGAGTTGCGCGTCGAACGCGTTGAACTCGACGATGTCGCACGAGAATTTGTGCGGCAGGCGGCCCGCGGCACCGTACGGATCATCGCTAATCGACTCGATACCGGCGACGCGAGCGAGTATCAAGTTAAGGAAGACGAAAAGCGCACCGACAATCACATCCCACCGGGAGAACCAATATTATTCTTCGAGGTGACTCCCGGCGACGCTTCGGAGTTTTCCGGGATACTTCATGTGGCCGGAGAAAGAGTTGACGGCTTCAAGGTATTGCGGTCGGTGTCGCCAGCAGTCCCGAACGCGATCGCTGCCTTCCTGCTGTTCCTGCGTGACGAAACCGGCAAGCTCCCGCATGTCTATTTCGGTTGGAGCGAAGGAAATCCGCTTTCCTACCTGATGAAGTACATTGCCTTCGGCGAAGGTGATACGGCGCCGGTCACCCATGAAGTCCTGCGTCAGGCGGAAAAGGATCCCAACCGGCGGCCTATTGTTCACGTCGGCGGTTGACGGTGAGGACGTTAGTGTTTCGTCCTGCCCCTTACGCTTACAATCAAGTTGTGTGGAAATCGCTGACTCGTAAACCGCTCCTCGGGTACATCGCAGCAGTAGTCGTAATTGGTGCGGCTACAGCTGTCCTCAAAACGCTGGGAGGCCACATTAATCCGACCACAGTTGCACTCACGTTTCTACTAATCATACTTTTTGTCGCCACTGCGTGGGGACCGAAACCCGCGATTCTTGCTTCGCTTTTGGCTGTGGCGTGCTTCAACTTCTTCTTTCTTCCACCAGTCGGAACATTTCATATTGCTGACCAGGAAAATTGGATCGCAGTGCTCGCCTTCCTCGTCACCGCCATGACGGCAGGGCAACTCTCGTCGCGAGCCAAGCAGCGGGCTGACGAAGCGACAATTGCGCGCCAGGAGATCGAGCGGCTTTACCACGAGCTGCAAGATACGTTTGAGAGATCGAGCCAGGCGAAAGCGCTGAAACAGAGTGAGCGCTTGAAATCGGCTCTGCTGGACGCGGTTACCCATGACTTGCGCACGCCGCTAACTTCAATCAAAGCTTCAGTGACCACCCTGCTGGATGATCAACTCTTTAGTAAGAATGGCGAAGACGCAGCCCGGCTGGGTAAAGCTGGGCGGCAGGAAATGCTGGAAGTGATCGATGAAGAAGCAGATCGCCTCGATCGGTTTATCGAAGATCTAATGGCGCTTGCCCGCATTGAAGCAGGTGAAATGCAACTACGTCGCGAATGGGGATCACTTGAAGAGATCGTTACGGCAGCAATGAAACGAGCAAGTCCACTCACAAGAAACCATCACATTGAACTGTACCTTGATGACAAGTTACCGTCCGTTAGGGTCGATGAACGTGCGATGGCGGAGGTGGTTTATGTGCTGCTTGAAAACGCCGCGAAGTACTCGCCTGCGGGAGGTGTGATTCGGCTTACCGCAAAGCCACACCAGCAGGAAATGGTCCAGTTAGCGATTGAAGATCAAGGCACCGGCGTCCCCGCTGAATTACGCGAAAGAGTATTCGATAAGTTTTTTCGGGCAATGCGCGACGGCGACCTGTCGGGGCATAAACCAGGCACAGGAATGGGGTTGGCAATTGCCAAAGGAATTGTTGAAGCACACGGTGGACAGATCCGGATTGAAAACGCGAATGATTTCACCGGAGCCCGAATAGTAGTCTTGCTGCCGACAGGAGATTCAGACAACGGCGCTTAGGGGAAGTGGCGGCTCGCAGAGTGGTTGAAGCGTATATGGCAGACAAACAACGGATTTTGATCGTTGACGACGAACCACAGATTGGTCGCGTGATGCGCACCAGTCTCGCGACGCATGGTTTCGAGGTACGCGTTGCCGCGGATGGCGAAGCTGGCCTGGAGCTCTTCAATGACTGGCGCCCGGCCCTGGTGATCACGGATCTTTCGATGCCAAATGTTGGAGGCCTGGAATTTTGTCGTCGTGTGCGACTGGTTTCGGAAGTTCCGATCATCGTGCTTTCCGTAAAAAGCGAGGAGTCGCTAAAGGTGCAGGCATTGGATGCGGGAGCTGACGACTATGTCACCAAGCCGTTCGGGATGAAGGAACTGCTGGCGCGCATACGAGCTGCGCTGAGACGAATGCCACCCCGAGTAGCTAACGAGTTGTCCCTCCTTGAGGCCGGGGATTTCAAGGTTGATCCCGAAAGACGCAAAACCACCGTCAAAGACCGCGAGGTCCACCTAACACCCAAAGAGTTTGAGCTACTGCTCTTCATGGTCCACCACCCGGGCGCCGTGCTCACTCATCACAAGTTGTTGGCGGCTGTTTGGGGCGGCAATTACACGGAACAAACCGAGTACCTCAGAGTCTTCATCCGCCAGTTGCGCAAAAAGCTCGAGACTGATCCTGCGAATCCCAAATACATTCTCACCGAGCCCTGGATCGGCTATCGCTTCAACCCGGGCGGGAGTGAAGAGTAAACAGTAAC
>JAVEEA010000084.1 GCA_030840675.1 Pyrinomonadaceae bacterium | reverse complement strand
TTACCTTAGCGGTCATTGTGTCCGCTCAGAGTTTTGCCTTCGCCATTCCCCGGTCGAACGATCAACTCGCCTCCGCGCCGCTCGAATTCCAACTCCAGTCAGCGTCCGCAACTTTGACTGCCCGAGGCGTGTTGCTCGAGTGGCGCACGAATGGCTCCAGCGACAATCTCGGGTTCAATATCTACCGCGTCGATGGCGAACTGCGCACCCGCGTAAATCGAGAAATTATTCCCGGCGCCGTGTTTAGCGCAAATGCGCCCGGGCACGCGCGCGACGTCTACTCCTATTCGTGGCTTGATCCCGCGGGCGTTGCTGCTGCGACTTACTATCTCGAGTCAGTAAGTTTGCAGGGCGTGTCCCGGCTGCACGCTGCGCTCACGCCGTTGACCAGGAAGGATGCCCTCGCGCCGGCGGAGACTGCCGCTGGCGAAACCGCGAGTGCGCCGAACTCCTTCGAACGATATTTTCCCGCGGGCACGGACCAAACGGATTCGCCTGTCGGAACGTTTGCCGATCAGTGGGCCATCGCAGCGCAGCCGGCGTTGAAGATTGGCATCAGGAAAGACGGTTGGTATCGCGTGACGCAGGCACAGATGCTGGCGGCAGGGTTCAATCCGAACGTGGACATCAGAAACCTGCGACTGTTTACGGACGCGTTGGAAGTGGCGATTAACACCAGCCAGTCTGCTGGTCCATTTGGCGCCGGCGATTACCTTGAGTTCTACGGTCGCGGGCTGGACACCACCACCAGCGACACCCGCACTTACTATCTCCTCGCCGGAACTGCCCCAGGCAAACGTGTCCGCGCGCAAATTCAATTGGATGGTGGGCCAGTCGTCTCGCCTGATCCGTTTCCGGTTGCGCCTCCCGTCGTGGTCCCGGCGAGTGCGCCTTCATTTCCTTCCGGAGGCGTTCTGCTGCCGCCAATTTTTTATAGCCCGGTCGAACGCGCGGTGAGTGTCTGGACAGATTCATTGCCGCGTCCACGCACCCGCGTGGCTGAACCCGACGACGAAGTCTATTCGGACCGTCACTCGCCCCCGCGCGATCGTGTCGCTGACAACCTGCCGGCGCCTGTGGTTCCGGTTGTCGTTGAACGCGTGCCCGGTGCGAATCCGGCTAACCAGGCAGAACGCTTAGCAGCCGGCACTCGAGGAAACTCACCAAGTCGCCATAGTGCGGGACCAGCGCCGTCTCCCGCGAAAGTTGTTCATGCGAGGCAAACGACTACGCGAAAGACTGCTGCCGTCCGGAAGAGAAAGCGGAGCAAACCGCGGCGCGCGCTCAAACTCGAACATAGCCACGCGCCGGCAAGTCCGACTTTTGAACCGGCGAACTTCGAGACGACCAGCGAGCGGAAGGACCGCAGTGTTTATTTCGTTACCGTCTTGAATGGTGATAAGGAAAATTTCTTCGGCCAGGTCATCACCTTCAATGCGACAACGCCCGCGAGCCAAACAATCTCGACGCCTAACCCGGACCTCGGCTCCGGCGGCACCGCGCATTTGGAGATCGCCTTGCAGGGCGTCAACTCGGTGCCACATCAGATCAGCGTGAAGTTTAACGACGTGGTGGTGGGCTCGTTTTCTTTTTTCGGTTTTGATCCGGCCTCGGGGGGACATCCGGTACAGACCTTCGACATTCCGGTTTCGCAACTGCAAAACGGCGTCAACACGATCAAGTTTGTGTTACCCGGCGGTGGCGACGTGAGCATCGTGGATTATGTCCGGCTCACCTATCCGCATCTGTTTCGTGCCGACGCGGGAGCGCTGAGATTTAAGCTGCGCGGCAGTAACTCGGTGACGGTCGACGGCTTTGCTGCTCCTTCAGTGAAGTTGATCGACTATACCGATCCGCTGAACGTCAGCATCACGCGTCCCGCTTCTGAGCCCAGCGCGTCCGGATATGCGATCACTGTGCCTGCCAGCGATCCGCCGGCCAAGGCGCCGCGTCTGTTGTATGCAATCGCGGAAGGCCAGTTTGAGCAAGCGGCGTCGCTGACCCTGAATCAACCGTCAAGTCTTAACGCCGTTGCGAACGCAGCCGACTTCCTGATCATTGCGCACCAGAACTTCAGCGCAGGCCTGGAACCGTTGCGACTCGCCAGACAAAATCAGGGCCTGGCGGCGAAGCTGGTTGACGTTGAAGATGTCTACGATGAATTCGGTTTCGGCGAGCATGGGCCACAGGCTATCAAGAGTTTTCTCGCGCACGCCGCGACGCACTGGGTTACCGCGCCGCGTTACGTAGTCTTTGCCGGCGACGCGAGTCTCGACCCGCGCAATTATCAGAACGCCGGCAACTTCGATTTCGTGCCGACGAAACTCGTAGACGCGACTTACAACGAAACCGCTTCCGATGATTGGCTGGCGGACTTTGACGACGACGGCATCGCGGATATTCCGGTCGGTCGCCTGCCGGTTAGGAATGCGGCCGAGGCGAGCCTGGTCGTTTCCAAGATAATCAATTTCACCCCGGTGAATGTACCCCAGGCAGCATTACTGATTGCCGACGATCCGGGTACCGCCTTCGACTTTGAAACTGGGAATGACAACGTCGCGGCCTTGTTGCCGGCGAGCATGACGGTGCAGCGCGTTAACGTGCGGACGGAACCGTCGAATGCCCAGGCCACTACCGACATCATCAACGGCATAAACCAGGGTAAGGCGATCGTAAATTATTCCGGTCACGGCAACGTCGACGTCTGGACCGGCGCTTCGATCTTTACGACCAGTAATGCGACCGGATTAACGAACGGCAACAAGTTGTCATTCGTGGTCGTAATGGATTGCCTTAATGGTTATTTTCAGGACCCGACGCTGTTGTCGCTCGCTGAAGCTTTCGTGAAGGCGCCCAACGGTGGAGCGGTCGCGGCGTTTGCCTCGTCCGGCCTCACTACGACATTTGGGCAGCGCCAAATGGAGTTGCAGTTGTACACGACCTTGTATGGCGCGCAGCCGATTGCGTTGGGCGACGCGATCAAGATCGCGAAGGCTGCCTCCAGCGACATTGATGTGAAACGCACTTGGATCTTCTTCGGCGATCCATCGTTGAAGATTCGTTAGCTTTAAACCAGAACCTAATCTCACCGGTACGCCAGGGGGAAAATTTAAATGAGAAGTAATCAGACAACTAAGCCACATGCGCGCAACGCTCTTCGCCGTTTTTTTGCAATCCCGCTGGCCGCGGTGTTGCTGACAACCTTCGTTTATCTCAGGACGCCGCCAAAAGTTGAAGCAATCTCGCTGGGAATCGTCATAAGCCAGGTCTACGGCGGGGCGGGCTGCGGCACTGCTGGTTGTTCCACCTACCAGAACGATTACATCGAACTCTATAACCGTTCCAAGACTGCGGTGACTTGTACCAACTGTTCGGTGCAGTATGCGGCTGCTACCGGTACTGCGTGGCAGGTGACCGCGCTGCCGGCAACGCTGACGCTGCAGCCCGGACAGTATTACCTCGTGGCCGAATCTTTCGGCGCTAACGGCGTGAGCCCGCTGCCGGCTCCGGACACCACGGGAACTATCGCCATGAGTGCTACGGCTGCGAAGGTCGCGGTGGTGAATTCAACTACCGCCTTGAGCGGCGCGTGTCCAACCCTCAACGGTCCGGGCTCACCGGCGGTGCTCGACTTCATCGGCTATGGCGCCACTGCCAATTGCAGCGAAACCGCCGTCGCCGCAGCGCCCTCCACCACAACGGCTGACACTCGCGCTGCCGGCGGTAACACCGATACCGATAACAACAGTACCGACTTCTCCGCGCTAACGCCCACGCCGCACAACACTGCCAGCACGAGAAACACCCCAACCGCGGCCAACGGCGTGGTCGCTGGTCGCATCGCCACGGCCGACGGCTTACCGGTTGCCGGGGTGGTGGTTAATTTAAGCGGCAGTCAAATGCGCAAAACGATTACCGATGCCCTCGGCAATTATCACTTCGACGACGTTGAGACCTCGGGTTTCTACGCAGTCTCTCCCGAGCAGGCAAACTTTTCCTTCAGTCCCGCCACGCGCTCCTTCAGCATGATTGGCAACAGCACTGAAGCGACTTTTATCGCCGCCCCGGTGGCAGCCGGAAACCCGCTCGACACCCCGGAATATTTTGTGCGCCAACACTATCTTGATTTCCTCGGCCGTGAACCCGACGAGAGCGGGTTCAACTTCTGGAGCGATCAGGTGCTCTCGTGCGGCGCGGACGCCGGTTGTCGTGAGCGGCGCGCCATCAATGTCTCGGCGGCTTACTTCCTGTCCATCGAGTTTCAGCAGACCGGCGGTTTAGTTGATGGGCTATATCGGGCGACCTATGGACGTGCGCCGCGCTTTGCGGAGTTCATGCCCGACACGCAGTCGCTCGCACGCGGTGTGGTCGTGGGCCAGGGAGACTGGGCCGCACGACTGACTGCAAACAAGCAGTTGTTCATTTCGGCTTGGGTCGAGCGGCCGGAGTTTCGTGTTGCTTACGAGGGCGCAACCAATGAGGCGTTTGTCGCGCGCGTGCTAGCTCATGCGCAGGTTAGTTTCAGCCCGGAAGAGAGTGCGGCATTCGTGAGTGGCTTAGACTCGGGCACGTTAACCCGATTGCAAATGCTGGCGCAGATAGTTGCTGACGAACGCTTCGCAGCCGCCCGGCGCAACGAAGCGTTTGTGATGATGGAATACTTTGGTTACCTGCGTCGCGATCCCGACCAGAGCGGCTACGACTTCTGGCTGCGGAAGCTGAACGACTTTGGCGGCAACTTCGAACAAGCAGAGATGGTCAAAGCGTTCATCAACTCGGGCGAGTATCGCTCGCGCTTCGGGCACTGAACCCGGGGCAGTCGCCCAACCATCAGGGTGCTTTCGTTTGCGTAGGGGCACGGCCTTCCGTGTCCCTACTGTTTTGAAATTGCCTCTGACTATCTTCTATGCCCGTTCACGAAGTATTTCAGTTGCTCAAATTTCCACCATGCGTTAGTATCGCCGGCCAATAGGAACGTGGGATGGGCTGCTAGGCCCGTAGGCTCGTAATTCGACCAGTCAAAAGCAATTCAGTTTGACGAAGCAGAGGAGACGGAGTTGTGTTAACTCCCGACCCTGCTATTTCACAGTCAGGCTTCGCCCTTCAACAGAAGCTTTCCTCTCGCATTCGAATATTAAGCAAGGCGATGGGAGTCGTCTGAAAACTGTAACGCATTTCCAAACCAGCGACGGAATTTAGGAGCAACTTAATGAAATTCAATCTCAGAGCAACCTTGTTTTTGGCAACCGCCGTGGCGATCGTCTCCGTTTTGTTTTTGGCGCCTGAGGCGGCCAGCAAGTTGAAGAACAAGCGCGGCGCGGTTGGTCCACACGCGACTTCCGGCTCGCGGCAAACGCGAACCGCGCGTTCGTCACGAAACAACTCTGAAGTTGATTATTCGAAGTCGTTGGGTAAGTCGCTGCGATTGGCCCGCAAGGAATCACCAAAGTTCACCTTTGCCCAGCAGGAGCAAACGCCCGCGGTGCAGGAACCCAAACTCGCGCCCGACGTGGCCGAGATGGTTGGGCCCGCTTCCCAGGATAGAAACCTGCGCGACCTTCCTTACATTCCGCCGACGCCCCAGGAAGAAGAAGAAGTCCGGCTGATGCGACATCCACCGACCGGCGGCCAGTTACAGGCAGTCTCCGATCCGCTGCTGCCTTCCCGCGCGACTTCGCTGGCCACGAACATGGCTGATCCGTCGCTCACCTTCGGCGGCCTGACGCAGAACCAGGCGTGTGGCAGCTGCCTGCCTCCGGATACGGATGGCGACGTTGGTTCCGGTCATTACATCCAGACTGTTAACTCCTCGATTCGTATTCACGACAAGAGCGGCAACGTCCTGGGTGGTCCGATAACCTATAACTCTTTTTTCTCCGCCCTCGGCGCGGCCACTCCTTGCGGCAACAGTCAGAACCAGGGCGATGGCATAGTCTTCTACGATCACATCGCGGACCGCTGGGTCGTTAGTGATTTTGCTTTTGGTGCTTTTCCCGGGACGGCTTTTTATCAATGCGTCGGTGTGTCTAAAAACAATGACCCGGTAGCGGGCGGCTGGTGGCTCTATGCCGTGCAGGTCGATCCGGCGAATAACAGTTTCCTCGGCGACTATCCCAAGTTTGGCTTGTGGCCAGACGGGTATTACCTGTCAGTAAATCTGTTCTCAAACAACACCACCTTCAATGGCGTACGCGTCTATGCGCTCGATCGCAACGCGATGATCAACGGCGGCCCGGCAAACACGATCGCGTTCACGATTACCCCGGCCGATCTGGGAGACCAATACAGCTTGGTCCCGGCAACTTTCCGGCATGGTAGTCAGCCACCCGCTGGCCAGCCCGAATGGTTCATGGACATCAACAGCTCCGCCGTCGCGAACACAGTCGAAACACAGGTCTTCGTCAGACGTTTTCACGCGGACTTTGTAACGCCGGCAAACTCTACTTTCGGCGTCGGCGCCAGTCACACGCCTGAGGGTACGATCACGGTCAATGGTTTCGTCGACGCTTTCACGACCACCACCGCTATCGCGCCGAACGGTACGGCGACCACCACGCAGTTTCTCGACACCCTCGGTGACAAGCTGATGTACCCGCTCGTCTACCAAAATCGTGGCGGCGTTGAATCAATCTACTCGTCGCATACCGTTAACAATAATCAGGCCGGCACTGGGCCAACCGGGGTTCGTTGGTATCAATTCAACATGACCGGGAATACGATTCCCGCGACGCCGGCGCAGCAGCAAACCTTTACGAACGGAGCGGACGGATTGTGGCGTTGGATGCCGAGTATCAACGTTGACTCGCAAGGCAATCTGGCGATTGCGTACAGCGCCTCCAGCACGACCGTCAATCCCGGTATCCGTTACGCAGGACGGTTGGCGACTGATCCAGCCAGCACGATGGCCCAGGGTGAAGCCGTGATGACTCCCGGCACCGGCCATCAGACCAGCACCAGCGGCCGTTGGGGTGATTACAGTTCATTGTTCGTTGACCCGACTGACGGTTGTACCTTCTGGCATACGCACGAATATTTTTCAGTGACCTCCGCCTCCGCCTGGAACACGCGCATCGGCAGCTTCAAGTTTCCCGGTTGTACCGCCGGCCCATTGCCCACTCCGTCGCCGACAGCCACGCCAACGCCGGTGCCTTCACCAACACCGCCCGCGGTTGCCGCCGGTCCCGTTACCGTTACCGCAACTGCCGGCACGCCTGGTCCAACGGACTATGCTTCGGTGAAAGCTGCGTTTGATGCCATTAACGCCGGCACACATCAGGGCGCCATCAACATCTTCATCGTCGGCGATACGACGGAAGCAGCGTCCGCCGTCCTGAACGCGAGCGGCAGCGGCGGTGCGATTTACACTTCGATTCTTATGCAACCGACGGGCGTGCGTACCGTCAGCGGCAATCTCGCTTTGCCGTTGATCGATTTGAACGGGGCTGACTCCTTCACCATTGATGGTTTGAATTCGGGCGGCAACTCGTTGACGATTTCTAACACCAACACCGGCGCGGTGGCGGGTACCAGTACGATTCGTTACATCAATGGCGCGACGAATAACCTGGTCACGCGCACCACCATTCTGGGTTCGTCTACGGTCGCGCTCGCCACGGCCGGGGGCACAGTCGTCTTCAGCACTGACGCGCTTACCACGAACGGCAACGATGCCAACACGATCTCAAACTGCGATATTGGACCCGCCGGCGCCAACCTGCCCAACAAGGCAATCTTTGGTTTGGGCAGCACCACCACCGTCGCCATTCGCAACAGCGGTAACATCATCGACAACAACCGCATCTTCGACTTCTTTAACGCCGGCTCGTCCGTCTCCGGGATTCACGTCCTGAGCGGCAACGACACCTGGACGATTTCGAGTAATCGTCTCTACCAAACCGCCGCGCGCACGTTCACCGTTGCGGCCTTGCGCTATGCCGGCATCACGCTCAATTCCACGGCCGGCACGCTCGGCAGTTTCACCGTAACAGGAAATACGATCGGCTTTGGCGCCGCTAACGGCACCGGCACGACCACCCTCGCCGGGCTCGATAACGAGTTCAGAGGCATTGACGCGCTGAGCGTTAACACGACGACGGCCAGTACCTTTCAAGGCAACACGATCTCAGGAATCAATCAGACCAGCAGCCGTAACTCCACCAGCACGACGCTGTCGTGCTTCATCGGTATCGCGGTGGGCACCGGTACTAATGCACAGGCAAACGTTCTGGGAAACTTCATCGGCAGCCTCGATGCTTCTTCGGGCATCGTCATTACCGAAACTTCAACTGTTGCCAACACCGCTCCCGCGATCATGATTTTCGACTTCAGTCTGCGCGGCAACACAATCTCCAGTAACAAAATTGGAACCGTGACGATCAATTCCGGCGGCACGGGTACCACCGTTGGCTTCCGCGGCATCTTGGTCAATACCTCGAGCGCTACCATTGCCACGCTTAACAATAATGTGATTGGCGGTACCGCGGCCGGTTCGATCACGGACAATATCGTCGGCAGTTACGGCGTCTACGGAATTCAGACTTCACTTGCGACCGTAGTTGCAATCGGCAACACGGTTCGCAACCTGAGCGGAAACTCGAATGGCGCGGCGCTGATCGTTTCCGCGGGATTTGTGATGGCGACCAGTACCGGCGCCAACCAGGTTTCGCAAAATGTTGTTCACTCGCTGAGTAACGCATCGGGCGCGGCCAGTAATTCAATCTATGCCATGTCGTTAAGTTTTCCGGCGACTGCGAATGTGGTGGAACGAAATCTGATTCACTCGCTATCGATGACTTCGTCCGTGGCCACCGGCCAACTGGTGGGCATCATTACAAGCGCGGCCGCGTCGACCACTACCTACAAGAACAACATGGTGCGGCTGGGACTCGACGCCGCCGGAAACTCAGTGACCCAGGGACTGTTTCTGGCGGGTCTCTGGGACGCTGCCGGTACGAATAATTTTTACTTCAACAGTTCCTATGTCGCCGGGTCGGGCGTGACTGCTTCGTCGAGTACGTTTGCGTTCTTCAGCCAGGTAGTCACGAACGTTCGCAATTACCAGGACAATATCTTGTGGAACGCGCGTAGTAACGCCTCGGGCGCCGGCAAGAATTACGCGATCTCCGTTGCCGGTACCACGGCCAACCCGGCTGGACTTACTTCTAACTTCAACGACCTCTTCGCAACCGGCACCGGTAGTTTCGTTGGACTCTTTAACGCCATCGATCAGCCGGCCATCACGGATTGGCGTACCGCCACCGGGCAGGACCTGAACAGCATTTCCGCCGATCCGAAGTTCTGGGCGCCCGATGCCGCGGCAGCCGCTATCAATTTGCACCTGCTGCTTGCCAGCCCGGCAAGACTGGCTGGACTTACAATTGCGGGAGTCACCAACGACTTTGATAACGAGCCGCGTCCGGCGACCACTCCTGACATTGGCGCGGACCAGGTGGGAGCGCCGACGGCGGCGCCGGCTCTGATCACCGGCACGATCAGGACTTCTGACGGCGCGGCGCTCGCGGGTGTCACCGTGAATCTGAGCGGCGCAAAATCCGCGAAGGTCATTACCGACGCCAACGGCGACTATCGCTTCAATAACATCGACACCGATAATTTTTACATCGTGACTCCCGCGCTGGTGAATTACCACTTTGGTCCAGTCAGCCGTTCGTTCTCGCTGCTGGCGAATCAGACCGATGCGGTGTTCACGGCGACTCGAGACACTCAGTTGAGCGGCAACGCTATCGACACGCCGGATTATTTTGTCCGGCAACACTACCTCGACTTCCTCGGTCGCGAGCCGGACGAAAGCGGTTTCAACTTCTGGAGCGATCAGATCTCTTCGTGCGGCGCGGATGCGGGCTGCGCCGAGCGGCGCACCATCAACGTCAGCGCGGCTTACTTCCTGTCGATAGAATTTCAACAGACGGGCGGACTGGTTGACGGACTCTATCGCGCGAGTTATGGCCGGCGACCGCAGTACGCGGAGTTTGTCCCCGATTCACAGAGCGTCGCCGGTGGCTTGATAGTGGGGCAGGGCGCCTGGGCGCAACGGTTGGCGAGCAACAAGCGGGCGTTCATCGATGCCTGGGTCGAGCGACCTGAGTTTCACGCTGCTTATGACGGACTGACCAACGCCGCGTTCGTCGCGACGTTGCTCGGCCACACCGGTGTTGACTTCAGCCCGAGTGAACGCACGACACTGGTGCAGGCTTTGAACTCAGGAAGTTTGAATCGCGCGGACGTACTTGCTGAAATCGTCAACGACGAACGATTTGTCGCGGCTAAGCGCAATGAAACTTTTGTGATGATGGAATACTTCGGTTACCTCAGACGAGATCCGGATGAAAGCGGCTACCAGTTCTGGCTGCGAAAGTTGAACGACTTCGGCGGCAACTTCGAACAGGCTGAGATGGTGAAGGCGTTTATCAACTCAGGTGAGTATCGCGCACGCTTTAATCGTTAGTTGTCGGTACCGCCTGCGTGAGCGAGGGGACCGCCCGCTCACGCGGGACGGTTCTGGCAAGGGACCGCCCGCTCACGCAGACGGTTCTGACAGGGGACCGCCCGCTTACGCAGGCGGTTCTGACATGAGGTAATGCGTCAATTGATCAGTAACCCGCCGGAGTTACACGACAGTTCAATGACTGTGTAGCGCTTCTTGAGCCGGCTCAATTCCCTGGTTTGTTCGTCAAGGATTTCCTGGTAACCCTCGGGAGGATTGCCCCAGCAGCCTGTCTTTTGAAAGAAGCGAATCTCTCTTCCCGTCCGATCCACCAGTTTGCCCTTCCGGCATCGTGCTCTTAACTCGGCAAGCTTTTCCCCGACCGTAATGAATTGTTTACCCTTCCTGATGCCCGGCTTGAGCATTAGATAGCTGACCGGATCAGTCGGCTTGATGCCGTCGGGCAGGCACGCACAACACGTCGGTCCCGCGTCGAAGGCTACTGAAGTGAAAGCTACTGATAAGACCAAAATGAGTGGCGCCACCTTCCTCATTGCGAACCTCCCTAAGCCCTTTCTCGCCCCGAATCTTGACAGAAAGATTCGGTTAAAGCTACATTACGCCCCACGTGTAAGACCTTAAGTCTCCAGGTTAGTGTGGGTCGAGGTTACCAACGACCCCCTCCCTTTGAAACTTTTACCGGAAGAATTTTCCTCTCACTGAGCGACAGCGCGTGTTCCGTAGCCGGGATTGTGACCTGTGAGTCCGATCTGTCGCGAGAGTTTACTTAAAAATTCAAGAGTTAATTCTCTCCGTAAACCTCCATTTGTCGGTATCAAGGAAGGACCGCAGTCATGAAACGCCTAGTCGTACTCCCACTCGTTCTCGTCTTGTTCGCCCTGGTTTTAATGGCCTGGGATTTCACCGTTCCTGCTTCCGCTAATAAGCAAGGCTCTTCCGGTAAGAGTCTGGTGCCGGCGCAAACGCAAACCGTCCTCAAAGCCGGCGACCAGGTGTTTCCTGCCCAACCGGCGTTGCGTTATGAAGGCGACGAACTTGACGACGCGCAGGATCCGGACCAGCCGGCAAAAATAGGCGCCCACATTGAGCGCGACGACTATCTGCGGATGCGTGGCGAGTATGTGGAGCGACTGCGCGGTATCGAACCGGGCAAACCCTTCGACGTGCAGCAGCGGGTCAGGGCGGTCGCGGAGATGCAAAGGCAGGAGGCAGCTATACGCTCCGCCAGTAAGTCGACCACCTTGAGCCCCATGGGCGCTTTCCCTAATTGGACAGCTATCGGACCGTCTCCCCTGCCGAACGGTCAATCGGTTACCGGAACTTCAGTTCCCGTCAGCGGCCGCGCGACGGCCGTCGCTACTGACACTGTGAACAATGTGATCTACCTCGGTGCAGCGCAGGGCGGCGTCTGGCGTTCAGCCGACGGCGGCGTTACCTGGACTCCAATCTTCGACGGCGCCGCTTCGCTATCGATTGGAGCGCTGGCAGTTGCACCATCGCAGCCGACCACTCTCTACGTCGGTACCGGCGAAACAAACAACTGCGTCGACTGCTACTTTGGCGTCGGCCTTTATCGCATCGACAACGCGAACTCCGCCACACCCACGATCGTCGGTCCTATCAATCCAAACTTTACGTTTACGCCCAGCGGCGGCGGCGGACCGCTAACGACGACAGTTTTCGGCAACGTCGGTATCAGCAAGATATTGGTTCACCCGACAGACCCGGCAACGATTTTTGTTTCGACCAAGACCGGCACCGCGGGAGCGACGGAAGCCAATTTCAATAACTGGCCCACGCAATTTATTCCGCCTTTCGCGGTACTTGGAGTTTGGCGTTCAACTAACGCCACTGCCGCGGCCGGCACCGTCGCGTTCACGAAACTAGCGGTACCGACGGCCGCTTCAGCCAGCGTCGACACCCCCGCGACGGGCAATCGTGCGATCACGGATATGATCATGGAGCCCGGGGTTCCCGACAATATTATCGTCTATGCCTTTGGTGCGAATGTCGTCAACGACGGCGGCGCTTGGCGTACGACCACCGCGACCACCACGGGCACGTTCACACAGGTAAGACAGTCGGGTTCAACGCGTTGGACTTTTGCGATCCACAAAGTAGGTGCAGCCGTCACCGTCTACGCGGCAACCACTGAAGGCTTTACTAACATCGGTTGTAACAGTGCTACCACTCGCTTCGGTACCTTGCGACGTTCAATTGACGGAGGTGCAACCTTCGCTAATGTTTTGGCAGGTGGCGCCGGGACGGCGGGAATTATCCAAGGTGCGGCGGGTTTCTGCGACCCGCAATGCTCCTACGACATTACCGTCGCCGTCGATCCCAACAACGTCAACAATATCTATCTCGGTGGCAGTGCTCCCGGTTACACGCCCTGTAGTCATGCCGTTGCGCGTTCGACTGACGGCATAGCCTTCGCCGCGGATGAAACCGCCGTTCACGCCGACACACACAACATCGTCGCGGACCAGACAGGCACCAACATCTACGACGCCAACGACGGCGGCCTTTGGAAACGCGCCATCGGTGTGGCCGTTAACACCCCCTGGACGGACATCAACAACGCGCCGCTAAACACGCTGCAGTTTCAGAGTATTGCCGTGCATCCGACCGATCAGAATTTCACTATCGGCGGGACTCAGGATAACGGCACCGAGTGGCAGTCTTCAGTCTCCGGTACTTGGGTGAACGCCGAAGGCGGCGACGGCGGTTACTCGTTGATTGACAGTAACTCGGCCGGCACCGCAGTGACGCAGTATCACACTTTCTTCTGTGCCTCGAACAGTCAGATCATTTTTGACCGCGCCACCAGCACCGTGTGTAACGGCATCAAGGACTCCTGGCCGACGCGTGGACCATTCACAGCGAATGGCACTACTGTGTTTGCCAATGATCCGACGCCCGCGCCTTGCGATGGCCAAGCCTTCTATATCGGTAACAACGGCATTCAACTTTACGACAATGTCTTGTTCTATCCGCCGATGGCCCTGGGACCGGGTAATCCCAACACTTTCTACTTCGGCACCGACCGCCTCTATCGCTCGACCGATAAAGGCGATTCAATGACGATTGTCAGCCAGTCGCCGATACTGCCCACGGGTACGCGTGTTCCGATCACGGGTGGCGCGGCGCAGAGCGTCGGCACAATTGTTACCGCCATTGGCATCTCCCCGCAGAATGACAATGTGCGCATGGTGGGTTTCCAAAACGGGAAGGTCTGGGCCACTTCCACCGGTTCTTCGACCCTGGTGGATATTAGCCCCACGCTTCCGGCCCATCCCGTGACCGGACAGTCGCAGTATGTGGGCCACGTCGTCATCAACCCGACTAACCCGGACGTCGCGTATATCTCGCTGGCGTATTTCACTCCGGCCGGACAGGGAATTTACAAGATTACAAATCTGCAGGCAGCTTCTGGAGCGGCGCCGGTCGCGCCCGTGTGGACCGCGTCGTCGACGGGCATTCCGAGCATCCCCATCAACGCGCTGGTCATCGATCCGGCGAAGCCGAATCGAGTTTTCGCCGGCACCGACATGGGTGTTTACATTTCAGAGAACGCCGGCGTTAGCTGGAGTCCTTTCGGTCAGGGCCTGCCGAAAGTAGCTGTGTTCGATATGGCCATTCAGCCGACGAGTCGCACCCTGCGCGTCGCTACCCATGGACGCGGCATGTGGGAAATCGCGCTGCAGGCGCCGACGGCAGCGCCAGCGGCCATCAGCGGCAAGGTTACTACCACGAATGGTACCCCGCTCGCGGGTGTCACCATGAACCTGAGCGGTGCGCGAACGGCGAAGACCATCACGGACAGCCAGGGTAACTACCGGTTCAGCAATGTCGACACGGATAGTTTCTATACCGTGACGCCAGCGCTGGTGAATTACCATTTCGGCCCCGCCAATAGTTCTTTCTCGCTGGTGGGGAATAAGACTGACGCAGTCTTCACCGCCACGCGTGACGCCGTCATCGTCGGCAATGTCATCGATGCGCCTGACTACTTCGTGCGGCAACATTACCTCGACTTTCTCGGACGGGAACCGGATGAGAGTGGTTTCAACTTCTGGAGTGATCAAATCTCGTCCTGTGGGTCCGACAGCGGTTGCGTCGAGCGCCGCACAATCAACGTCAGCGCTGCCTATTTCCTTTCAATAGAATTTCAGGAGACCGGTGGGCTCGTCGACGCGCTTTACCGCGCCAGCTTCGGTCGCGCGCCGCGCTACGCCGAGTTCATGCCGGAGGTTGGTACCATTGCGCACGACGTCGTCGTTGGCCGAGCTGATTGGTCGCAGCAGCTTGATGCTAACAAGCAGGCGTTTCTTGCCGCCTGGGTGCAGCGTCCCGACTTCCAGACTGCTTATGGCGGGCTAACCAGTGCAGGCTATGTCGATGCGTTGCTCGGCCACACGCGAGTAAGTTTCAGCCAGAGCGAACGAAATGCCCTGGTGAACTCCTTAAACGAAGGGACGCTAACTCGCACCGCCGTCTTGAAGCAGATCGCCGAAGACGAGCGGTTCGTCAAGGCAAAGCGCAATGAAGCCTTTGTGATGATGGAATACTTTGGCTATCTCCGGCGCGATCCCGACCAGAGCGGCTACGATTTCTGGCTGCGGAAGCTGAACGATTTTGGCGGCAACTTCGAACAAGCGGAGATGGTCAAGGCGTTTATCAATTCGGGAGAATACCGCTCCCGCTTTGTGCAATAGTGGGGCGCAAAGGGCACTTTGCTAAAAAGCGCCGGGTTAGCTAAGCAGAATGCTCGGTGTGCCGTTCGTTTGTGTTGAAAAATGGCTTTCGCTATTGACCTGAGGAGCGTTGTCGGGATATTGTCAACAGCGCTCGTACATGGTCAGGTGCCTCTGCAAGTGAACGCCAGCTTTTTTGCATCACAAATTTTTTTATCTTAGGCCCCAAGCGTTGCCGGACAACGCAAGTTGTTCGCGCACCCCGAGCGTCGGCAGTACGAAATAATAACCCGGACCAAGCAGTTTCCGGCCGCCATAAATAATTCCAGTCAGCAATAAGGAGCGCCCATGCAAAAGATGCCGCAAGTGCGAAAGAGCGGATTGATTATTCAGGAAGTCGACAATGAAGTTTTGATCTACGACCAGGAGACGAATAAAGCTCACTGTCTGAATCAAACGGCGGCAAAAGTTTGGAACTATTGCGACGGCGAGACAACTGTCGCCGCTGCCTGCTCCGCCTTATCGCGAGAACTGGAGACTCCGGTAGATGAGAAACTGGTTTGGTATGCGGTCGACCAGTTCGCAAAAGATAATTTGCTGGAGCCGGAGAGCACGCTCCCTGCTTTTATGATTCCGGGAATGAGCCGGCGACAATTGGTACGCAACCTGGGACTCGCCGCGATTGTGGCCGTGCCGTTGGTAACCTCGATTGTGGCCCCGACGCCGGCGCAGGCCGCCACTTGTCAGCCGCCGGGCGCCTCGTGCGGCACCAGCGCTCAGTGCTGTAGTGGGCTGTGCAGCGGCCCTGGCGGGACTTGCAGTTAACTCTGTTATTTTCGTTGTTCAAGATCTGCCGCGGTTTATTGAAGCCGCGGCAGTCTTTTTTGTTTGCGGTACTGCTTGCTGAACAGCTTGTAGGCAGGGCCGGTCGCTGACGCTCCCGGTTCTGACAGGGGGCCGGTCGCTGACGCTTCCGGTTCTGACAGGGGGCCGGTCGCTGACGCTCCCGGTTCTGACAGGAGGCCGGTCGCTGACGCTATCCTTAAACTGGCCGGACGTTCAAGGGTGGCGGAGTTTGATCCGCTTGACGAACCACAGTTTCCGGAAGACTGGCAGCGCTGATAATCGGCGGCGGTGGGTTCGCCACTAAAACCTCGAGTGCCGCGTCGATCACTTCACTAATCCGCGATACGAAGACAATTTGCAACTCCTGCCGGGTGTCCTCAGGTAAGTCCTCGATATCCGCTTCGTTGCGCGCGGGCAGCATGATGCGCCGAATGCCAGCGCGATGCGCGGCGAGAATTTTTTCCTTCAGTCCGCCGACTGGAAACACCAAACCGGAAAGTGTGATCTCACCAGTCATCGCGGTGTCAGGTCTGACGCGCCGTCCGGTGTACAGTGACGCGAGGGCCGCGGTAATGGTGACACCGGCGCTTGGGCCGTCTTTCGGAATAGCGCCCGCCGGCACGTGCAGATGGACTCCGTACTCCTGGAACATCTCCGCGCCAATGCCAAACTCGTTCGCGTGTGACCAGAGATACGACTGCGCCGCGCGCGCCGACTCCTGCATCACTTCTCCCAGTTGTCCGGTGATGGTTAGTCCTCGTCCGCCCGGTAGCAACGTGGCTTCGATGAAAAGTACTTCGCCGCCCATCTCCGTCCAGGCCATGCCGGTCGCGACGCCCGCAGGCAATTCCTTGCGCGCCTGTTCCGGATAGAAACGCGGCGCGCCGAGATAATCGTGCAGTTCACCGGCATCAACCGAGACTGTCTCCGCCTCACCCTGAGCAATCTTCAACGCGACTTTACGCGCCACGCTGCCGACGGTCCGTTCCAACTGTCTTACGCCGGCTTCGCGCGTGTAGCGCGCCGCGATCAACTCCACGGCCGCATCGCTCAGGCTAAACTGTCCCGGCTTGAGTCCGTTCTCTTCGATCTGCCGCGGGATAATGTAGCGCTTCGCAATCTGCAGTTTCTCCATGTCGCTATAGCCGGCCAGGTTGATAACTTCCATGCGATCGCGCAACGGCGGCGGAATGGGACCAAGCTGATTAGCCGTAGCGATAAAGAAGACGCGCGAGAGATCAAACGGCAGATCGAGATAGTGGTCGCGGAACGTGTTGTTCTGTTGCGGGTCGAGAATTTCCAGCAACGCGGATGACGGATCGCCGCGATAGTCGTTGCCGAGTTTATCGATCTCGTCAAGCATCAGAACCGGGTTGTTAACTTCGGCGCGGCGCAGCGATTGAATTACGCGTCCCGGCATCGAGCCGATGTAAGTGCGCCGGTGCCCGCGCAACTCGGCTTCGTCACGCATGCCGCCGAGCGACAGCCGTTCAAACTGTCGTCCGAGCGCACGTGCAATCGAGCGGCCCAGTGAAGTTTTGCCGACTCCCGGCGGGCCGACGAAACAAAGGATCGGACTCTTGGTGTCGGGACGTAATTTGATGACGGCGAGAAACTCGAGGATGCGTTCCTTCACGTCTTCGAGACCGTAGTGGTCCTCATCGAGAATCCGGCGCGCTTCTTTCAAATCGAGTTTATCCGCGGACGATTTTCGCCAGGGCAGTTCCAGCACGTATTCGAGGTAAGTGCGAATGACGTGGTAGTCCGGCGCGGCGGCGGGCAGTTTCTCGAGCCGTTTCAGTTCGCGTTCCGCCTCCGTCCGCACTTCATCCGGCAAGTCCGCGCCGGTGAGACGCTCGCGTAACATGTCAGCCTCAGCGCGTTCGCCGCCTTCGTCCTCGCCGAGTTCTTTCTGAATGGCTTTCATCTGCTGGCGCAAAATGTAATCGCGCTGCGACTTGTCCATTTCTGACTGCGCTTCGGTCGCGATCTTGGAACGCAGTTGAATGATTTCGAGTTCACGCGCGAGATAAGTGTGGGCCAGCCGCAGCAGTTCATCAGCTGAATCGGCCTCGAGCATCTTCTGCTCCTGCTCGACGCCGAGGTTCAGAATTGAACCGAGAAAATAGGCCAGTCGTACCGGTTCCGCGGAACCCAGAATCGCAACGCGAACTTCCGGCGGCACTCCGGGCAGCAGTGCCAGAGCTTCCTGGACCATCGACTGGACATTACGCTTGGTCGCTTCTACTTCCTCCGGATCTTTTACTTGCACCTCCGGGAGAATCTGCACCACGGCGCGCACGCTGACATCGGTTTCTTTCCATTCAACGACTCTAATCCGGTCCGTGCCCTGCGCAATGATATGCATGGTCTCGCCGATGCGCTCCATGCGCTTGATCATCGTGAGCGTACCTACCTGATAGAGATCGGACGAGCGGGCATCTTGCGTATTGGTCGCGTCGGCGCGCACGGTGATACACGCCAGCAGTTTTTCTTCGGTAGCGAGCGCGGCTTCAACCGCCGCGACTGAACGCGGCCGGCCCACTGCCAGCGGTACTACTGTTTCGGGAAAGAGCGTTGTGTTTTGCAGCGCCAGTACCGGGATCTCAAATGGTTGGCCGGGCTGCCGCTCCGGTAAGGACTGCGCTTCTGTCGCCGTAGCCGGCGGCTCCTGGCTGACTGGTTTCTCTGTCGCTGCTGCTACCTGGTCTTCTAACATGGTCCCAACTTTCTCCCAGCGGTCGGTCGCTTAAGTTCAGTTACTTACAACGCAAGGTTACGATCAAGAAACCGTCATGATAATCATGCGCCAGCGACGCTGCTTCGATGCTGCAGGGAAACTCGATCGACTTCTCGAAGCGGCTGTAGGTTATTTCCATCTGTTGATAGCTGTAACCTTCCTTGAAAAACGTATCCCGGCGACAGCCGCGAATCCGCAGGCCCGACTGTCCCAACTCGAGCTCCAGATCGTCGGCACAAACGCCAGCGAGATCCACTTTCACAATCCAGCCGTCGCCACTCCGGTAAACGTCGGCGGCCGGGTTCCACAAACGCCCTGAAGGTCTGACCCGGTGGGCCACCGTTAACAGGGCGATCTCACGATTCGACTTTGGCATAATTGTTTGGCTACAGGATACGGGATGGCTTTGACGATTAAAAGGGGAGCAACCCTAAAAAACCGGCTGGGGGAGAGCCGGTTTCAGCAGCCATCAGCGCGTGCCCACCTCCACTTCGGCGATCAGTTGCACGCGCGAAGTGATGTCGAGTGTGCCGACCTCGACTGGTGTCGGCGCGGAGGCCGTTCGCATCAATTGCATTTGCTCACCATAGATCGGGACTGGGCGGGCGACGCCCTCTTCCTGCACTTCTACAATGCGCACCACCCGGCCGCCCAGTGCGGTTGCGATCACCTGTGCTTTACTCAGCGCCTCGCGCGTGGCTTCAGCCAAAGCCTGATCGCGCGCCGGCCGATCCTTTCTGAGCGTAAACGAAATTCCCGCCACGTCATTCGCGCCTGCCTGCGCCGTGGCATCAATGACCGGGCCCACGCGGCTCAGGTCAGACAGCGTAACGGTCACGCTGTTGCGCGCCTCGTAGCCGCTGATGGTGGGCGGTTGACCTTCCTTGTAGACGCGTTGTGGTTGCAGGCTGTAGCCGCTCGTCTTTATTTCCGCGCCCGCTCCCGCCGCGTTCTTCAAGGCGCGGACCACTGCGTCGGTCCGGTCCGCGTTCTGCTGTTGCGCATCCAGCGCGCGACTGGCTTGCGTGACAACTGAAACCGTGAGGATGGCCGTATCCGGTTGGGCCTGGACGATCGAGTCGCCAGTGACCATCACCTTCGTCAATCCGCGCAATTCGTTTTGAGTAGTAGTCGTCGTCGCGGTGGCCAACGGTTGCATTGAAGGGACTGCCGGTTGCATTGAACGGACTGCGAAAGGCGTACCCTCCAGGTAGATCGACACGACGCCTGACTTCGTCTCGCCCATCGCCTCGACTTCATTACCTGAGGTAAACCATTGCTCGTCCGAAAAGCGCGTGGCATTCACCAGTAAGTATTTCTGATTATCCGAAACGATGAGCCAGCCGCCGGTCTCGACCGTCCGTTGTAAGCGTCCGCGTAGCGCGACTTCCTTTGCGAATGCTTGTGTCGAGAGCAACGTCGCCAACAGCCCCAGGGTCGTCAGCAGCTTTCGTATTGTTAGGGTTCTCATATTCATCACTCGTTTCTTTCCTGGTTTTGAACATCCTCGGGCGCGGGGGGAGTCCTGCCCTTGCCCGCATAGAACGCACGACGTCGCTGGCGCTTGCTCACGGGCTGCTAGATTTTGGCGCTGACTACTGTTTTGTTACGATTCATTAATGCAGCCATTCGATACTGACGGTTCTCAGCCAGACGAGGCAACAGCGCCAGCGATAACCATCGAGGCCGGCCGGACCATTGACTTACCGCAAGGCACTGCGAAGACGATAACACTTTCGGAGGGACGCGAGCTTGCCCTCTACCATATCAATGGCGAGATCAATGGTGAGATCCATGGCGAGTTTTATGCCACCGAAAATTCCTGCCCTCACAAAGGCGCGCCGCTGGCCAACGGACTCCTCTGCGAGTATGTCATCGAATGTGATTGGCATGGCTGGCAGTTTGACGTGCGCACGGGCGCCTGTCTCACTGTGCCGGAGAGAATTGAGACCTATGAAGTTTTAGTTGAGGACGGGGTCATCAGGATCGTGGTGTGAGGGAAATTCAACCCACTCGCTACGTGCCATCGTTGCCAATCGCTTCCACCGGACAACAAAGCACCGCTTCTTCACACGCCGCGAGTTCTTCATCCGTTAACGGCTGCTTGTAAACAAACGAATAATTGTTCGCATCCGAGCGGCAAAAGTTTTCCGGCGCCGTATCGCGGCACACGTCACAATCGATGCAGGTGGCATCGACGTAGTAAGCGCCCGGCACATTTTCCTTCACGCGGTCGTTTCGATCAGGCAATTGCTCCTACTCCTCCAGGCACCCTCCACAGATCACACAGTTCGGAAAGCAACGCTCCAGACCTGCCGTGAAATTTGTTTAAGTGTAATCCGCGGACAGAGCGCAGACTATGGGTGGGTCATCTGTTCCGGTTTTACCAACCTATCAAAGTCTTCGCCGCTGAGGAACCCAAGGGCGATCGCCGACTCGCGCAAACTGATCTTTTGCTTGTGCGCGTGCTTAGCGACCTGCGCAGATTTGTCGTAGCCGATGTGCGGGTTCAAAGCAGTCACCAGCATCAAAGAGCCGCGCAGATGCTCATCAATCTGTGCGCGGTTGAGTTCAATGCCCGCGATACAGTAAGCGACAAAACCATGTGCAGCGTCGTGCAGTAAACGGATCGAGTGCAGGAAATTGTGAATCATCACGGGCTTAAAGACGTTGAGTTCAAAGTTTCCCTGCGAACCCGCGAAGGTAATCGCCGCGTCGTTACCAAACACCTGGACGCAAACCATCGTCATCGCTTCGCTCTGTGTCGGGTTGACTTTACCCGGCATGATTGATGAGCCGGGTTCATTTTCCGGTAAGACCAGCTCGCCCAATCCGCAACGCGGACCGGAAGCCAACCAGCGGATGTCGTTCGCGATCTTCATCAACGAAGCAGCCAGCGTCTTGATAGCGCCACTGGCAAAAACAATTTCATCGTGGGCCGAAAGCGCGGCAAACTTATTGGGATGCGACTGGAACGGCAAGCCAGTGAGCTCCGCAATTTTGCGTGCGGCGCGCGCGCCAAACTCGGGATGAGAATTGAGTCCGGTGCCCACGGCCGTGCCTCCAATCGCGAGGTCAAGCAAACCTGGTTGGACCAACTGAAGTCGTTCGAGGTCGCGCGAGATTAGGTTGGCCCAGCCGGACATCTCCTGGCCCACAGTGAGCGGAGTAGCATCCTGCAAATGTGTACGGCCAATCTTGACGACGTCTTTAAACTCCTCAGCCTTCGCATCGATGGCGTCGTAAACTTCCTGGATTGCCGGAATGAGCTGCTGCAACTGCTCGGCGCCCGCGATATACATGGCCGTGGGAAACGTATCGTTCGACGACTGCGACAGGTTGACGTCATCGTTGGGATGAATCGGTTGTTTGCTGCCCAACACGCCGCCGGCAAGCTCAATCGCGCGGTTCGAGATCACCTCGTTCGCGTTCATGTTGGTTTGCGTGCCGCTGCCAGTTTGCCAAACGCGCAGAGGAAAATGTTCGTCGAGTTTTCCCGCGATAACCTCGTCGCACGCCTGAACAATCAGCTTCGCCTTATCGCTGGGAAGCTTACCGAGATCCTGATTTACGAGAGCCGCGGCTTTTTTTAGAATGCCGAGCGCGCGAATCATCGAACGCGGCATCTTGTCGTTGCCAATATTGAAGTGCAGCAAACTCCGCTCGGTTTGCGCGCCCCAATATTTGTCGGCGGCGACCTCGATCGCGCCCATCGAGTCGGTTTCAGCGCGTACTCCGGTTGCACGTTTCTGTGGTTCACTTGCCTCAGGTCCCATTATTATTTCCAGTAGATTGATGTTTGCTGGGCCACCTCGAATTGGTCCAGTTGAATTCTAACTCAGGCTATCTCCTGCTTAAACCCGGCCCGCGGCGCGGCACCGCTGCCCGTGGGTTACTTCGCGACCGATAAGATTCGTTTCATCAGTTGCGTGTCGTCCGGCATCAGTCCCGATTTCGGCAAGCGCGGCGTTAGCGTGGCCCAGTTTTTATCCAGGGCAAAAACCTTGCGAAACAATGGCAGCGACTCGTCAATGCGACCCATGTTTACCAGCGCGACCGCATGCCAGTAGATCATCTCAGCGCTGTCGGGTACGAGTTTTTCCGCGGCACTATACTCGCGCAACGCGCCATCGTTGTCTTTGTGCTCGACGGCCAGGTCGCCGGCGTTCATGTGATTGTAAGCTCGTTGCAAGGTAACCAGCCGGCGCAGTTCCACGAGAGGTTCGGGGCTATCGTCGACGCGCAGGTCGAAGGTGCGATCCTTCCAAGCCATGCCGCTGGGCTTGCCGTTGACTACGATAATCGCAGCGGATTGGCGGCCCCGAATGTCCCCGCCGACTGACTGCGCGGCATCAAGCGCCGCCAACATCCGTTCCGCGAGATCGCCTTTCGTGTTTTGAAACGCCTGGGCCATCGCCGGCCAAACCTTGTCGTTGAGCATCAGGTTGGCCTGCACGGAAAAATCCTTGCCGACAAAATGGCCGGCGGCGGCGATGTCGTTCTTGCCGGTCCATGCATCCACTCGTCCCTGAGCGTCGATCATCGCGACCTGTCGTACCTCCCGACCATCGTCGCCGGCGAGCAGCGCTTTCAAAGCTTCAGGTCCGCTCTTGCCGGTGCGCATCAATTCCAAACCGAGCTTGCCGTAACTCGGATCGACGAACGACTGCGTGGCGACTGCCCCTACCCCAGCCTCAGCCCACGGCACGATCGAGCCAACCGAAAACCAGTGAGACTGTACCGCCACGCCCAGTTCTCCAGTGGCCGGATCGCGCGCCACGATTGAGAAGGTATGGACCGGGCGCGGTGGCGCGACAAATCTCTTTTGGGCCGGCGCGCTTTGCTGCGCTTGCGCGGGCACAAGCATCAGGGTCAGCAGTAAAGCGAAAAGTAGTGGTCGAAACATCAGGCACCTCCGGGGGGTTAAGTTTGCGCAAACGCGCTGCGCTCTCACGAGTGAAACGGATAAAACGGCGTGTTGCGAAAGATCCAGAAGCAGCCAATCGCCGCCACGATGGTCCAGATGTATTTGGCATCGGGCTGAGGCCATGTGACTGGCTGTCCACGCAAAGTCGCACCGGTATAGCGCCAGAGTGCGTACAAGAAAAACGGCAACGACAAGATTAGAAGCGGATTAAACTCAAAGGCTGCTGCCAGCTGTCCGTGGAGCAGTTGATGGACCGCGCGCGTGCTGCCGCAACCGGGACAGTCTAGCCCTGTCAACGCGCGGAAAGGACAACCAGGGAAGAAACCCGTCTTGCCCGGCTCGAAAAGAAAGAGATAGGTGGCGCCGGCAGCCAGCATGGTCCACACAATTGCGACCTGCCGGATTCGCGTCGTTATGAGATCAGAATTCATAGAGCCTAAAGCAAAACGTTCGGCTGGTTGAACGTAAATACGAGTCGCGAAAGAACGCAAACTAACAGTTTGCTTTACTCCGCGGTCGCCGTCATCCTTGATCAAACCCACAGTTGGTGCAAATGCTGTGCGCGTCTTTGATCAAGAGGCCAATCCAACAAAGCGGAAAGCAGGCGACCAGCAAGATGGCGAACACCACTATGCCGCCGGTGGCAACTTTTTCTTCAACCCGCGCCGGTTGCG
>JAVEEA010000068.1 GCA_030840675.1 Pyrinomonadaceae bacterium | reverse complement strand
TTGACCTGGCAATGGATCCGGCGAATCCAAATCTACTGGTGGCGACAGTCATCGGCGTCAGCGGCGACGGGGGCATTTACCGCACGGCGAATGCGCTGGCCGCGGTGCCAACGTTTACGCGCACGCTGACCCTGCCTAACGGCGCGACGAATGGTCGCGCGGAATTGACGGTGACCAGAAGCGCAACTCCGGCAACGACCTTCTATGCGGCCACGGGTGAAATCTCCACCGCTGCGTTGGGAGGACCTGCTTGCGCGGCGGCGACCGCAGGTTTGTTACGACGCTCGACCGATGGCGGCTTAACGTGGTCGGCCCCCATACCAGGCTCAACCGGATTTTGCGGCGGCCAATGTTTCTACGACATCGCGCTGGCCGTAACGCCTGACAATCAGACCATCCATCTCGGCGGCGCAGCCGGCAACGGTTCCGCAAATTGCACCACCTCCGTGATGAAGCGTTCGGTCAACGGCGGCACTACCTTCGCAACCAACGCCAATAACCTGCATGCGGATGAACATGCTTTGGCGATTGCCCCGTCCAACCCGCAGGTTGTTTACACCGGCAGCGACGGCGGTATCTGGCGCTCGACTGCCAATGGCAGCAACTGGGTCAGTCTTAACAATATCGATTTCAGTGCCACGCAATTCCAGGGAGTTGCCGTGCACCCCTACGATCGCAACTTTTTGATGGGCGGCACCCAGGACAACGGCACGATTTGCCGCGCCGCGAACGGTACCTGGTCGCACTGCCGCGACGGTGACGGCGGTTACGCGCAGATCGATGCTAACGCGCAGGACACAACCAACGTCACGCAGTATCACACGTTCTTTAATCAGCTCGGCACGCAGATCGCTTTCGAGCGCGCGTCGACTACCGCCGCCGGCGCTGATGGCCAGTTGACGGGTTGGACGTTGAAAGGTTGCAGCGGCATCACATCCAACAACGGCATGAACTGCCTGGAAAATGTTTTGTTCTACGCGCCGCTGGAACTTGGACCAGGAAATCCTAATACAGTCTACTTCGGTACCGATCGTCTCTGGCGTTCAACGAACCGCGGCGACACTATGACGCTCGCCAGCCAGGCGCCGCTGGTAACTAACGGATCTGTCTGCGTCGGCGGTTGTCCGCCCAACCCGACTTTCCCAGTGGGCGTCGTCATTACCACCATCGGCATCTCGCCGCAGGATGACAACGTCAGGATTGTCGGCATGCGTGACGGCAAAGTTTTTGCCACCGCCACGGGCTCGGCTGCTATGACCAACGTCACCGGTGCAAACTTTCCCGCGCCGAACCCATCCGATACCACCAGAAATTCCATCGGCAAGGCAGTCATCGATCCCAATAACAAGTTTACTGCTTACGTAAGCTTCACCAGCTTTTCACCACCCGCCGGTCAACAGATTTTCAAAACTACCAATCTGAACGCGGCGGTCCCGACCTGGACGGCAGCCAGCAACGGCATTCCCCAGGTGCCCATCAGTTCGCTGGCCGTTGATCCGCAGGATTCCAACTCCATTTACGCCGGCACCGAAATCGGCGTCTACCATTCGAGCGATGGCGGTGCAAACTGGAGCCCCTATGGCGTCGGTCTACCGCGCGTCGCTGTTTTCGACGTGAAGATTTCCAACGTCCAGCGTTACCTGCGCATTGCCACGCACGGTCGCGGCATTTGGGAGATCGGCATTCCCGGTCGCCAACTGCCCGTGCTTCGTGGCGGCGGCACGACGATCACCGCGGAAGGTTGTGCGCCGGGCAACGGCGTGATCGATCCGGGTGAAGACGTCACCATGAACTTCGGTGTGACGAACATCGGACCTGGTCCAACCAACAACCTGGTCGTAACCTTGTTGCCCACGGGAGGCGTAACCTTCCCGAGCGGTCCGCAAACCTACGGCGTGGTTAATTCCGGCGCGACCGGCACCGGTAGTTTCCATTTTTCCAATAACGGTTCCTGTGGCGGCAACATCACGTTGACTTTCCATCTGCAGGACGGTGACCTGGACCTCGGCAACGTGAGCGTTACCTTCACGCTCGGCTTGCTGGTCAATTCCGCACCGACCTTCACGGAGAATTTTGACGGCTCCCCCGCACCAGCGCTTCCGGCCGGTTGGACCACCACGCGCAGCAGCGTCGCAGCCAACACCGCGGCGGCCTGGGTGACGTCAATAACCACCGCCGACACCGCGCCCAACTCCGCCTTCGGAGCCGGCGGCACGGTAGCCAGCGAGACAACTTTGGTCTCGCCGGTGATTCCGATTCCCAACGCTCCGGTAGTTGGTATTCCCAGCGTGCGTTTGACGTTTAGGAATAACTACAACACCGAAGCAACGTTTGACGGCGCCGTACTGGAAATCAGTATCAACGGTGGGCCATACGCCGACGTCACTACCGGCGGCGGTAGTTTCGTTGAGGGCGGCTATAACGGCAGCATCGGCGTAACCGACAGCACCCTAACCGGACGCGCGGCCTGGACCGGCAACTCCGGTGGTTTCATCACCACCACGGTGAGTCTGCCACCGGCAGCCTACGGTCAAAACGCGCAGCTTAGATGGCGCTCGGCGTATGACTCGGGTACCAACCCGGGCGGCGTGCGGATAGATACAGTTTCCATCTATCAAAGCACGCGCATCTGCTGCGGTGGTCCCTGCCTGCTGACGTGTCCCGCGAACGTAACGCAAAGCAATGACCCGGGCGTCTGCGGAGCCATCGTTAACTATCCGCCGACAACCTACGTTGGCAACTGCGGCACCGTCACGCCGAGTCAGGCGAGCGGTACGTTGTTCCCAGTGGGCACGACACCGGTCGTCGTAACCGCGGCACGCCTCAACGGCAGCAGTGACTCCTGTACCTTTAACGTTAAGGTTAACGATACTGAGTTACCGGTAGTCAGTGCGCCCACGGCCAGTCCGAATAACCTCTGGCCACCCAACCATCAGATGGAGAACATTACGGTCGGCTACACCGCTTCGGACAACTGTCCGCTCAACTGCGTGTTGTCCGTCTCCAGTAATGAACCTATCAATGGACTCGGTGACGGCGATACTGCGCCTGACTGGCAGATCATCGACGATCATCACGTGCAGCTTCGCGCCGAACGCGCTGGTAAAGGCAACGGACGTCTCTACACGATCACCGTCACCTGCACGGACGCGTCAGGCAATGCCACTACCAAGACGACGACCGTGTTTGTGCCACCAAACCAGAAGGGCAATTGGACTGGCGTCGTAATTCAGCGCAACGTGCTGAGCCCGGCGGCGCCGGCGGTGGCAGTTTTCTCCGTCGCTCCCACGCCCGCCGTCAGCCCCGTGTACCTGGGAATGGTCAACTTTGACTTCAGTTCCCTGCCCGCGGTAGCCAAGGTCAACGCTTCACCGAAGGTCGTCAAAGAAGAGAACCTGGTTAGCCTGGTTCTCGGCGGCCTCGACTTCCGCGCCCTGAATTACGATTTCAGGGCGCTCTCCGGAGCTCGCACGCAGTTTCGGGGCTTCGGCAAAGTCAACAACGAAGCGGGCTACAAATACCTGCTGACCGTGGTTGATGGTCAGGCAGCCAACGGTGGCGGCGTCGATAAGTTTCGGATCAAAATCTGGAACGATAAGTCTGGCGAGGTTGTGTTCGACAATCAACTGGGCGACGCCGATGATGCCGAACCGACCACGCCGGTCGGCGATGGCAAAAGCATCAGCTTCCCGCGGTAAGGTAATCCCAACTCGTAGCGCAAACTGTTAGTTTGCGTGACTTCAAACGCGAGCTAACAGTTTGCGTTACCCAGACAGCCAAAGAGGCGCCAGTGAAATCACCGGCGCCTCTTTTATTTTCACCATGCTCTACCGCGCGTCAGATACCCAACACGTCGATCAATTCCTGCACCGCGGCCGCGCTCTTTTGCAGTGCTATGCGTTCTTCCGCCAGCAGGTTGATTTCGATTATCTGTTCCAGGCCGCGCGCGCCAAGCTTGCAAGGCACCCCAACATAAAGCCCGTTAATGCCATACTCGCCTTCGAGGTACGCGGCACACGGCAGAATCTTCTTCTTGTCTTTCAGGATTGACTCGGTCATCTCAACGGCGGCTGCCGACGGTGCGTAGTAAGCCGAACCAGTCTTCAACAACGAAACGATCTCGGCGCCGCCACCCGCGGTGCGTTTCACGATCGCATCAATTTGTTCCTGCGACAGCAACTCGGGAATAGGGATGCCGGCGCACGTGGAAAAACGCGGCAGCGGTACCATCGTGTCGCCGTGACCGCCGAGTACGAAAGCCGTCACATTTTCTACGGAAACATCAAGCGCTTCCGCGAGAAAGCAACGCATGCGTGCGGAATCAAGCACGCCGGCCATGCCAATCACGCGATGCTTGGGAAAACCCGAACGGCGAAACGCGACCTGGCACATCGCGTCCAAAGGATTCGAAACGATGATCAGGATCGCTTCCGGTGAACGCTTAACAACTTCGTCAACCACCTTGGAAACGATCTCCGCATTCGTCTTCAACAAGTCGTCGCGGCTCATGCCTGGCTTGCGTGGCAAACCTGCCGTAATGATCACGACGTCGGAATTTTCGGTGCCGTCGTAACTATTCAGGCCTTTGAGTCGGACATCGAAGCCCTCGATCGGAGCTGCCTGGGCCAGGTCGAGAGATTTTCCCTGCGGCACACCCTCAACAATGTCGACCAGCACCACGTCGCCCAGTTCTTTTGCCGCCAGCCAATGTGCGGCAGTCGCGCCCACGTTGCCGGCGCCCACTACCGTTATCTTGTTTCGCACACCCATCTATTTTGGTCCTTTCGCGCGCAGGTATTGACGCCTCGGCAGCGATTATTCCCGCGCGGTTTTTCGTTAAGAATGCTAGGATTTGAAAGACCGCGAGTGTATCGCCCAGCGCGAGAGAGTGTCAACGCATCCTTGCACGAATGTCATAATTCAGTTCCGCAAGTTTGCACCAGCTGGAGTCAGAGAAGAACGATCCACGAAATCCCACGAAGTCACGAAAAACTTTAGTGACGTTTCGTGTGCCTTCGTGGATCGTTCTTGCAAGTCGGCGTCGCTACCTGCAAATTCAACTTAAGCAGTCCGGTTGGATTGCCGCTTCCTAAACAGGCTCGAATGCTACATGTCTGATAGTCGTCAAGAATTAATCGCGTTGCTGCAGACGGCTTACTCGGCCGAACTGGCCGCCGCCCTGGCCTATCGCGGCCACTGGCAGTCCGTCTCGGCCGCGGACGAACGCGAGCACATTGAACAGATCGAAAACGAGGAGTGGCACCACCGCAAGTTAGTTGGTGAACTGCTCAGTAGTCTCGGTGCAAAACCGAACCGGCAGCGCGAAGTACGTTCCTGGGTGATTGGCCGCAGCCTCGGCATGCTCTGTCATTTCGTGGGTTGGCTGGCGCCGATGTATGGCGCGGGTCGACTGGAGAGCCGAAATATTGGCGAGTATGAAACGGCGGCTCGTTACGCCCGCGACTGCGGTTGTGCCGAGTTCATCGATTGCCTGCTGTCGATGGCGGAAGTTGAGTGGGAACACGAATCCTACTTCCGGTCACGCTTGGCGCAGCACCGGCTGGGACCCGGGCTCAAGCTTTGGCCCGCGCCGCCGCCAAAAGCCACGATTCGTGAATCGTTCGCTAACGAACTCGCTCAGTCATCTAATCTGAAAAACGTGGCGGGCGCTGCTAACGCAAACTGTTAGTCTGCGCTTGCTGTTAGGCACTCGACTCAGGGCGAAAGGCAAACTAACAGGTTGCTTTACGCGTGCGCTGGAATGAGTCCAATGCGGCGTGGTAATATCGCTTCACTTCCGTAACATAGTTTTCCCCCGCAAATCGAAACGCCAGTCATGTTGCATAAGCACGCACTACATCATCGCCCACTCGATAGCCGCTGCAATCTTTTCGCCGACTAGCAGTTCTCTTTCTAACCGTCGCCCCGTGTAGTAGCGTCTCGATTTGTCGTCGAGGCCCGCAAGTATTTCCGCCAGATCTTTTTTCCGGTCTGCTTTCAAGAAGGAGAGATTACGAATGTCCACCACCACTATGGCGCCGCCCAAACGCCCCGAGATAAAGACTGCTCTACCCGGTCCCAGGGGCACGGAAATAATTGCCGCCGACGCGCAGTTTGTCACTCCCTCGTATCCGCGACCGGCTTTCAAACTAGTGGCCGAACGCGCCCGCGGTGTTTGGGTTGAAGACGTTGACGGCAACGTTTTCCTCGACTGCAATGCCGGCGTTGCTGTTTGTTCCACCGGCCACTGTCATCCGGAAGTCGTCAAGGCAATTCAAGACCAGGCTGCCGAACTAATCCACATGTGCGGTACCGATTACTACTATCGTCACATGCCGGCGCTCGCGCGCAAGCTCGATGAGATTGTGCCGGTGCCCTCGCCCACCAAGACTCACTTCGCCAACAGCGGCACCGAAGCGGTGGAGACCGCGTTGAAACTCGCGATGCACGCGACCGGTCGCGAAAAGTTCATCGCCTTTTTCAATAGCTTCCATGGCCGCACGCTCGGTTCGCTGGCGCTGACTTCGTCCCGCGCGGCGCAACGTCTCGGCTTTAAGCGGCAAGCGCTGGACGTGGTCCATGTGCCCTATCCGAATGAGTTTCGCAATCCTTTCCGTGCCGAAGACTGCGGCGACGGTGGCGCTAGTGCGGGTGCGCTGAATTGGATCGAGGAGCGTCTTTTCAAAACCACCACGCCGCCTGAGGAAGTTGCGGCCATCGTGGTCGAAGCAGTGCAGGGTGAAGGCGGTTACGTACCTGCTCCCAAAGATTTCTTGAAAGGACTGCGCCGCATTTGCGATGCGCACGGGATACTCTTGATTGTGGACGAAGTGCAGTCGGGCATGGGCCGCACCGGAAAAATGTTTGCCACCGATCACTACGATGTCAAACCGGACATCGTCACGATCGCCAAAGGCATAGGTTCCGGTTTGCCGATTGGCGCGTGCGTAGCGCGGGCTGATTTGATGGACTGGAAACCCGGCGCGCATGCGTCGACGTTCGGCGGCAACCCCGTGTGTATTGCAGCGGCTTTGAAGACAATTGAACTACTGCAAGGCGGACTGGTAACGAACAGTGCCGAGGTGGGAGCCTACTTGAAAGCGGGACTCGAGCGGCTTAAAGAAAAGTTTGACTGCATCGGCGACGTGCGCGGCATGGGCCTGATGCTGGGCGTTGAATTCGTAGAGAGCCGGACCACCAACAAAGCCGCGCCGGAACTGCGCGACCGGGTTGAGATTGCCTGCTTCGACCGTGGTCTGATCATTCTCGGCGCCGGCGCAAACACGATTCGCTGGTCGCCGCCGCTGATCCTAACGAAGGAGAATGTCGATGTGGCGCTCGAAATTTTCGACGCCGCGATCTCGGCGTCATTAGTCTAAGGACATAAGTCGCGGATTTACGTGGAGAACCGCGGATGAATTGGGTTCAGACAGATCCGCGCAAATCCGCGTTCATCCGCGGCTGCTCGATTCCCTACCGTGCCAGTTTTACCGCGATCTCTTTCAGGCGCGCGCCCAGGCGTTCTTCGTCGACCATGGGCAGAACACCATCGCTAAAAACTTCCCGGCCCGCCACCACCGTCAGCGTAACGTCGCGCCCGGACGACGCGAAGATCAAAGTACTCACCGGATCGTAGGACGGAAGCTGGTGTGGACCAGCAAGCGCCACCGCCGCGAAGTCTGCTTGTAACCCCGCTTGCAACTCGCCAACCTGTCCCGCTAAACCCAGCGAGCGAGCGCCGCCAACGGTAGCGGTGCGCAAGACATCTTCCGCGCTCAGATGCGGCCCAGCAAATGTTTCACCGCCCGCGGCGCGCGCGAGTAACAAAGCGAAACGCGCTTCCTCAAGCAGATCACAGGTGTTGTTGCTGGCCACCGAATCACTCCCCAATCCGGTCGCTATTTCCATTTCGAGAAACTTCGCGAACGGCGCCCGCCGGTGTCCCAGTTTGGCGTTCGACTTGGGACAGTGCGCCACGCGCGCTCCTGATTTTTTCATGGTGGCAATATCAACGTCGTCAACGTGGATGCAATGTGCCAACAGCGGCCGCGTCTCGAGAATACCGTGCTGCTGGAGATATTGAATTGTGGAAACGCCGGGAGCACGCCATTCGATGCCGCGACTTCGCAGTCCATCTGCGAATGGTCCCGTGCCATCGTGCATTAACGAGACTTCCATGTTCGTTTCCGCCGCGTGCATCATCAGCGGCAAATTCTCGGCACGCGAAAACTCGGCAATCATTTCCAGTTGCGGCGCGCTAACTGTGTAAGGCGCATGTGGCGACACACCAACTTTTACCAGAGTGGTTTCGAGTTCGCGCAACCGCGCGACCTGCTCCCTGAGTTTTTCAAAGTTCTCCGCGGCCAGCCGCGGATCGGGACCAAACGATTCCTGATAGACGACACCGCGCAGGCCAACGTCGCGCAGAGCCTGCATACTTTGACTGGCCGAGTCGCTGGCGTCAGCCACGCAGGTGACGCCGGCGCGGGCAGCTTCGCACGCACCCCACGCGGCCGAGACACGCAAGTCGTCGGGGCTCATGCGCTCGAGCCGCGCGCTGGTCAATTTTCTGAGCCAGGCGAAAAAGTCAGTCTCTTCGTCTTCCAGAAAGCCGCGCATCGCGGTTAATTCTAAATGAGAGTGTGCATTGATCAGACCGGGAACAATCGCAGACTCAGCCAAGTCCCGAATTGTAGCGTGCGGGCATTCCGCGCTGAGCTTAGCGCGTGGACCAACGCCGACGATCTGGGTGCCGTCAATTAAAAGCGCGCCGTCCGCGATCGGCTCGGATGAAACCGGTAAGACCCAACGCGCGCAATAGAGTGTGGGCATAGGTTTGCAGACTACTTAACGGGCCGGTGTTTGCGCCGGCGACTTTGGTTTAATAGTGGTCGACTCAGCCGGGCCCTTCAACTTGCGATAGCGTTGCATTATCGAAGTCACATACGCACGCGTGGAAGCAATCTCGATCTTATTGATGAACTCGTCGCCGCTGAGTGGCGGCGCGCCGCCGCTGACCTTGCTCCATTCCGCAGCCCTGCTCGGTCCGGCATTGTAAGCGGCGATCACGCGCGGTTCCGGATCGGGCGTGTCGCGATACTGCTCGTAAATCTTTTCCAGGTACCAACAACCGATCTGAATATTCCTTTCCGGGTCGCGCAGCAGGTCCGCGGGATTCTGGTTCATCTGCCGCTCCAACTCATGCATGCCCGTTTCCGCCGCCCACTCTCGTCCCACGGCTGGAGTAATCTGCATCAGTCCAATCTCGCCGCTCTTGCCGGTCTTCCAGGGGCTGAAGTACGTCTCTTCATAAATGATGCTCCAGACCAAATCCGGGTCAAGACGATAGATGCCTGCCTGCCGGGCAATCAAGCCGTCGTAACGATTGATCCAATAGCGATTCGCGAAATAAACTCCGAGCGAGATCGTGAGGATTAGCAGTACGAGAAAGGGCAGACTACGGGCGCGGAAAAGTTTCATGTAAGTCCAGGATCAAGGGGACAAGGGGAAGGGGTAAAAGGGCGAGACGGAAGCCGTCGCCTGGTTACCCCTTACCCGTTCCCCGTTTCAGTCTCTATTAGTTTCTGCGCTTCAGTTGGGTCCAGAAGTTTGCGACGGAGCAGGCACTGTCAACGCCTTCATAGCGCGAACTGAGCGCCAACTCGTCAAGCACGTGGCCTTGCAACCAGATCTCCGCATCGAGGGTGACGCCGGGTGCCAATGAATCGCCCCGCAGTGCGCGCTGGTTAACCAGAATCTCGAGGTTCATACGCTCGAGGTCAAGATGAATCCAATACAAGTCGCTGCCCGAAAGCGGATTCTTCAGCGGCTTGAATGCAATCACGCGCCCCGAAAGACTCCAGTCGTTTTCGTGAGCGGCACGCGACGGCGCGGCTTTATCCAGCGGCACCCAACGAGTTTTCGTCGGACCATTGCGCACGCGGGCGCGATACGCCAGCCCGCAGAGACCTACGTGAAGTTCGTGTGCAGCGAAACCACCTGGCCCAACTTCGGTCAGGTTCTGCAATTCAAACAGCACCTCGCAGTCGCTGCCTTCACGATAGCCGTGCACGACTGCTTCGCCTTCCTCGTCGTATTCCGTCAACGCCCAGGGACTGATCGTTTGAATGTAACGGGCGCGGAAGCCCGGACGACAGTTGGCGTAGAAAACGTCGCCACTACCCGACTCATAAAGCACGGTCCAGACCTCGAGACCTTCGCCGAGTTTCCAGCAACGTCCATGGAGCACGGCGCCACGACGGTTGAGTTGCGTAGCTTCGCCCTGATCGCCGGCGCGCTCGGCGAGATAATTAAAAGCTTTCTCGCTCGGCACTTCTAAACCAATTGTTTCAAACGTTGCGTTCATGAAAATCTGAGTACGAAGTCTGGTCCATTTACTGAGAGCCTTGCTGACACTAAGACTAGGAGTCCTCACTGACACTGAGACTAGGACTGAGAGCCTTCCCTGACGGTCGGGCTTCTGCTTGGCCTGCGCTAACGCATCTTGCCCGCGCGTTTCTTAGGACGGTCGACGCGCACGGACGACTCAGCGTCAGCATTGTCACGCGCGGCGCGGGTACGCACTCCGCGAATGATTCTTTCCGGACCGTGCGTAGGCATGACACCCGAGCGAACCATCTCCGCGAAGAGATCGACGTCGTAGTCTACTTCGCGCGACATCTCTTCGCGAATCGCATGTAACACTTCCAGAAATTTTGGGCGACGATACATCAAGGATTTTTGTTCAGTTTTCAATTCAGTCTTTAGTCCGTCAGTAGTCTAACGATGGAAATCTGTTCTGCGCTTCAGCAAATAGACCGACAATCATCTGGCCTTTTCCGTCGCCTCCGAAACCAGAAACTCCGGCGTCACAATCATCGGCACGTAAAAGCCGGCCGCGGTATTGAAGAGTCGAATTCGTGCCTGACGCCTGACGTTGGCCAGATGGCCAAAATTCCAGGTCACCAGGTAATCGATTTTGTGACAGGAAGCAATCGCCACGTGCAACGCGTCGGCGATGTACTTGCGATGAAATATTCCGCGCGAGATATAGCCGTCTGCCAGGATCGCCGCTTCTTCTGTCAGTTCCACCTGTTCCAGCGGCGCGATCAAGTTGAGATAAGACGAACGATGCGGCTCGGCGACGCGCTCCAACTCACGGTTAACGAGCGGCGATATTACCGCGCGATAGTCCGGCATTTCATGTTCCCACCAGCGTATCGTCAGGTCGCGACGAAACGGTTCGCCGTTATCGAGATAGGCGCCGATCACTGATGTTTCGAGGTAAAGACTCTGCTTCATTGACCCGGGTTCTCGTCGAGCTCCAAATGTTCCGCCGGTCTGGCGCCAGCGCCCTTAGCTTTTTGGGAGAGCGGTTCCAGTCTAATCAACCCTCGTTGAAAATCAAACGAGACGCGAAAATGTCGCAAGTAGTTTCCGCCAAGAATTCCGTTTTGCGTGAAGCCCGCGGTTTCGTTCACCGGCTCCAGATCCAAAACCGCGGCGCTGATCCGCTCTCGTGTGAAAGTACCCAACATCACTTTCGGTAATAGTAGACTCTTCACATCGTCCGCGATACCGGCCGCGCCATAGATGCGCAGGCGAGTCGGTTCGAGGTAGCTGCTGAGTTCTTCCTCCTGCGCCAGTTTCTCGGAAACCACGGACACACTCGCGCCGGTGTCGATGATAAAATTCAACGGCCGCTCAACTCCCGCAAGATGAACTTCCCCGCTCAGAAAACCACTCGAGGTGGTGCGCAGCGGAATCTCCAGTACGCCGGGAGCTAACGGCGTGATGCTGGTGCGCGAGATGGCTACGCCAAAAAGATCTTTAACGTTGGCTTCCGAGGGCCGGCGCAGCATGAAGACGCCTTCGCCGTAGTCGACCGAAGCAATGAATTTGGAGATAACTGAAAGTCCGAGGTAACCATCAATGGGAGTTTTGTTGTCGTAAAAATGACGAATGTAAACCGGCACGTTTTCAACTCGCACATCTCCCAACTGTAGTGCGTTCAGGAAGCCGTAGACGATGTCGAATCTGCCGCCACCGCCGACGGCGCGCGCCAGCCCGCCACGCGCGACCTCGCGTACGTGCAACTTATTTGCCGTCTCTTCAGAGATCACCGACATCCCCGAACCGGTGTCGAGCACAAAGCGCAACGGCTCACGGCTGTCGTTTATATGCACCTTCAGAATCGGCCGGCCGTCAAGCGACTCGAACGGCAGACTCGTCTTGCTGTCACCCGCCAGCACATAAAGTGAACTTTGCTTCCCGAGGTAGCGCAAAAAATCGATCAAGCCGCGAATGCGTGCGCGCCGGTCCGCATCCGTCTTCGGGGCTACACTTAAAAACCTTTCATAGGCGTCAGCGGCCTCCCGGTATCTTTCGCTGCGCGCCGCAGCCTGGCCCAGGTTAAAAATATAGTCCGGTTCGGCGGAATCGAGACTCGCGGCGCGCCGTAACCCCTTCACCGCGAGTTCGAGACGGTTCTCATAGAAATCAACCATGGCCAGTCCGGCGATGGCCAACGCCTCATCAGGTTGGATACTGAGCGCGGTGCGAAACTCTTCGATGGAATTACGAAAATCGCCGGACGCGAGCGTGACGGCGCCCAACAAGGCATGGGCGCGCGCGGAGAGTGGTTCGGCGAGCACCACCCGGGCCGCATGATCGTAAGCGTCCTGAAGCATGCGTTGCTTCAGGAGGGCAAAACTCAGACCGAGGCGGGCCTCGCTGTCATGAGGGTCCTTCGCAAGCGCATCGCGAAACTGTTTCTCCGCACCTTCATAATCACCTGAACGCAGCGCCTGGCTGGCGCGTTGCCTGGCTTTGCTGTCACCGCCCGCCAGTGCGGCGAGCGGAAACAGCAAACAGATCAAACAACCGGCTAAGAGTTTAATTGCCGCTGGGGGGAGCCGCCGTTTCGCGTTAAGACTCTGCATGGCTTTATTCTTTCCGCGTACGGATACTGCGTCGGGATCCGAACAATCGGGGAGCAATGATTTTCTACTTCAATACTTCACCAGTCTTCAGCGACCAGAGAACCAGATCAAGCTCGTCAAAGTCAATTCGCAACTCGCGCGCAAACGATCGCAACCGTTCTTCGACTTGCAAATAACTCGCTCGCGTTGCGGGCGGTCGGGCCGTCTCGACCAGGTTAAGATCCAACAGACAATTCATTACGTGCTTATCGAGAATCGCATGGCCCATCAGGCCAATGTTTCTCAGAAAGTGGCTCGACTCCTTGTACCCGAGGCCCTTGATGCGTTTCTCGCGAGCGAGCCAATCGCGCCGTTCGCCGGGGTTGGTAAAACTTTCCAGCGTCTTGCGCAAAGCGAAATTGCAATGCTCGCGCAGGTAGTCCCGGGTGACCACGATGTAGCCGGGCCGCTCAACCGGAAAGCGATGCGCTCTCGCGCTGCGCAGCGCGGCAGTCAACTCCTCGCGTGTGCCTGCCAACAGCAGCGGTCGCACCGCGTCGACAGCGCTGAGCCCCATGCGCGCCGACGCGCCGGCAGTGAAGATACAGAAGACCAGTTCTTCCCAAAGTCTGGCATCAGATCCCTCTCGCCACACAGTTCGAAACTCTTCGAGTCGCGCGCGAATTTCTTTGCGACGCGCTCGGTGAGTAGCAAGTATGTCTGCAACTGTAACCGGCTGGCGATTGCTTTTCACTGGGTTGTCAATGCTCAGATTCTAGGTTTGCGCTTCCGGCGTTGTCAACGAAATTGCCCGGCGCGCTTATGTGTCGTAGCGCGCAGAGCGCGTTGCCTCGCGTACTACATCTCCTGGTGGCAGCTTCGCATCGAAAGAATCTCTCCGCGCCAGTACTCTCCCGCGACATGTTATTATTTTTTCCGCGGTCCGCTTGACGGACAGGGGGTAACAAGGATGCGAAACAAATCACAGGCTAAAGCGAATCTGCTTCTGGTCCTGCTGTTGTGGGTGCCGGGACTAGTCGCTGCCCAGACACCGGCAAAGGCGCCTTCCGCTCAGTCACCAATTCCGCTTGGCAGTCCGGCACCAACTCCTTCAGTTGCTGTAGCCGACGACGGACCCCCGCCGGTTTACGGACTGCAAGGTGTCTTGATCGAGACTCTGGACGGCAAGGTTGTTTCCGCACAATCAGTCGAGCAGCCCTTCAACCCCGCCTCCTCGATCAAACTTGCAACGGCCTTGACTGCGTTGCACACGCTTGGTGCAAACCATCGTTTCAGCACGGGCTTTTGGACTGACGGCGCTCTTGATAAAGCTACCGGACAACTCCAGGGAAACCTTTACGTCACCGGTCGTGACCCGTCCTTTCACCACGAACACGCCGTGGCGATCGCGCGCGAGTTGAACGGCTTGGGAATTCATACTGTGACGGGGGATCTCGTCGTGGCTCCCGGCTTCACGATGAACTTCAACTGGTCCGCGCGCAGCTCTGGTGAAACGCTTTCCAATACCCTTGACAGTGCGCGTAGATCCAGCGAGGCACTGCGCGCCTGGACTTACGAACGTACCACACTCGGCGATCAGGCCAGCCTGCAGACTATTCCCAGCGTGACAGTGCTGGGCGAAGTAAGAGTTGATTCCGTCGCCCCGGCCGCCAGATTGTTGCTAACGCATAAGTCGAGCAGGCTTGCGGACATTTTGAAAGTCCTGCTCTGCTATTCGAACAACTTCATGGCGGAGCGCATTGGCGACGCCTTGGGTGGAAAAGACTCGGTGATGCGACAGTTGGTTGATCTGCTCGCAGTTCCGGCTGGCGAAATTCAGTTCGCTTCCTTGAGTGGGTTGGGAGTCAATCGCGTAACGCCGCGCGCGATGATGAAGATCTTGCGCGGACTACGTGCAGAGTTGCAACGTGAACACTTGACGCTGTCGGACATCCTGCCGGTAGCCGGCATTGATCCGGGAACCCTCGCAGATCGTTTTACCGGCGCCTGGCAAGGCAGCGTCATCGCGAAAACCGGTACGCTGGTGAGGACCGATGGCGGCGCCAGTTCACTGGTCGGACAAATGCGAACTGCCAGTGGCGACGTCCTGCTGTTTGTCATCATGAATGAACGTGGCAATGTTTTGCGATTTCGCTCGAATCAGGATTATTTGGTAATGCAGGTGCAGAATAGTCGCGGCGGACCAAAGCCTTTCAATTACAAACCGCTCGTGCTCGCAATGAAACTCTCCGACACCGAAAGTGTTTCCGCCGTAAGCAGCGACGAAGGAAGTTCGAAGGGTCCATGAAATTGATCCAAATAAAAATTTGCGCCCCGCCAGTCAATAAACTGGCGGGGCGCTTTACCGTCCAACCTGGAACGCGCGGCGTGCGGCACCTCGCGTCCAAGCGGACGATTCTTTCCGGAAGCTACGGGCTGACTCGCATTCCGGCAGAAGCTTTCCTCTTTAAGCTAAAGTTCCAAAGCTCTACCGCTTTCGCGATTCATCTGCCAATCTCATGCTTTACTCGCAAGAAAGCTGTGGCGCGAATGCGCTTGGGTAGGAAGTGAACTGCCACTGCCGTCACTGAAGGTGACAAATAACCCAGACTCCCGAGCGTCCTCACAGACACAAACCACCTGTTTCATTGAAAACCAATGCTGGCATGGGTGTTGCCGAGGCAATGCCGCCGGTCCCGCCCGGGACCAACCGCTAGCACCCCTTGGAGGCGAACACAATCATGCAGAGAGCAGTCCGAACAAGCAGACCAGAGTGGTCCAGGCAGCAAGCAGGATTCACGCTGCTGCAGATCTTGATCACAGTCGCCATCATCGGGATTGTTGCGACCTTCGGATTCATGGGGGTGGTAAATGCGCGGGCAATGACGCGCGTGCAAAACTCCGCCCGCTTGTTCGCCGTCTACGCGGAGAAAGCGCGGGCCGATTCAATTCGCCGTCACGTTACCAGCGGCAGTGAAGCATCGATTCAAACCTTCGGTGAGGGTACAAACAGCTTTGTCGTGCGCATGGACTTTGGTCAGGGCATAGTGCAAGCGCGCACCTTCTCACTCGAACCCGGCGTGACTTTCAACAGCGTGGCCCAGACGGCTACATTTGACTGGCGCGGACGAATCGCCGTGAGACTGGTATATCAGGTTTACAACCAGTCAATTGACAAGAGCATTCCCGTGGACATCTCGGGATCAGGCGACGTCACTATCGATTCCCAGGTTTTCGCGGATGAGTTGATTCCCGGCATAGCCCTAACGACGGTAAGTGGTGATGTGGCGCCGGACTCGACTCCCGTGCCCACGGCAACACCGACGCCGACAGCAACTCCAACCCCTGATCCCAATGCACCGCCCACCCCGACACCAACGCCGACGCCCGACCCCACCCCCACGCCCTGCACTAACAATGGCGTAAACTGTCGCACGCCGACGCCTACACCCACGCCAACGGCGACGCCGACGGCAACACCGACGCCGGCGCCAACCGCAACGCCGACTCCAGTGCCGCCTCCTTGTACGTCAGCGGTAAGTCCGTCAAGCCTGTCGCTAAGCCAGAGTGGTTCCGCTAGCGCAAAAACAAAAACCGTCCTCTTCAGCCTGACGAATGCGACCGGCTCACACGCCATCTCCGTCACAACCGCCGGCAACGGCAATCCGCTTAGTCTCGCGGTGTCTCCCGCCACGCTGAGCGGAAATGGCTCCGCGACTGTCAGCATCGGCTCGAAAATCGGTAACGGTAATCGCGGCACCTTTACCGTAATTATTTCCGCGAGTCCGTCTTGCGGATCTACTCAGTCAGTAACAGTTAGCGTTGGTAACTAATGGAGTCAGACATGAGCTTGCTTGAGCACTCACAACTGAAAGAAAAGGCCGAGCATCCGGCGGTGCATGGCGGTGAACGAGGCTTTACGTTAATCGAAACATCGGTTGCGCTCGTGATCATGATGATCATCGCTCTGGGTGCAGCTTCACTCTTTGCCTACGCTACGTTGGCAAATAGCGGCGCCAATGATCGTGAGGAAGCAATGGCCGTTGCCCAAAAGCGCATGGAGTGGTTGCGCAATATGCCTTTCTCCGCTACCACACGCAACCTCGCTTACTCTTATCCGAACGGTGGACTCGCCGCCACGGCCGGCGTAACCGAATTTGAAACGAGCAGTGGTCGCAGCTACCGAGTCATCACCACCATCGTAAACACGGCCACCGTTCCTGCCGGCCAGCCCGATGCCGGCCAGCCGACGATAAAGACCATCACCATCGCCGTTACTCCGCAAGGTGTCGGACCGGCGCTGGGCGGAGTCACGCTCTCGTCGCAGCGTTCCACCCTGGTACCCGGAAACTTCTGACGAACACGTGCACAGCATGCTGCATAGAACGAGGGAATAATGTCAGCGACTAAAAATCAGAACGGCTTCTCGCTGCTCGAACTCATCATTGCCATGGTCATCACGCTCGTGGTGATGGGAGCGGCCACCAGCCTGATCGCGAGTGCCTTTCGCGTCCGCAGTCGAGAGAACCAGAAGTCTGACGCGCTTGCCGACGTGCAACGCGGCTTGAACATCATGTCTCGCGAGATCGCGAATGCCGGTTTCAATTTGAACGGAAATGGCATCGTCGCGGCTGACTCCAACTTAACCGCTATTCGTGTCCGTTCGAACCTGAACAAGTTTGACACCTCCGTGAGCCTCAACGCGCGCAATGGCATTGGACTTGGTGCCGCCGGAGAAGATGCCGGCGAAGACGTGAAGTATTTCAGGAATCTCGCGGCTGGTACGGAATACCTGGCCCGTTACGATGAATACACTGCCAACGCGAACAAGGGAACCGTCCTTGCCAACCGCATTGACGCTCTTCACCTACACTATTTTGACCAGCGAGTAACCTACACCGCCGCGCAAGAGGCTACCGATATCTCCAGTCCTTCGGTGGCGGAGGTAAACCCGGCCGCGGCTAAATATATTGTGATCGCGCTCTCAGTAACGCTCGACGAGGTCGGCACTCGCGGCAGTCCGGGGTACCAGCCGGGGCGCCACGTGTTACTGGTCTCGGACGTAACCCTACGAAACTCGGGACTCTCAACCTATTGACACTCCATTAGCAGACTACCAGCGTAAGCGAGGCAAATTTCGATGAAAAAAACCGAGCGAAGTCAGCAGCAAAAGGGCGAACGCGGGGCCGCCTTAATCACCGTGTTGCTGCTATCCACGTTACTACTCGCGGCCGGTGGCACGCTCCTTCTGACCACCTCAATCACCGGCACGAACGCGGTCGATTCCACGTCGGAACTGCAGGCCTACTATGCCGCCGAAGCGGGCATTGCCAGAGTAATTAATGTGTTGCGCGGCAACTCACAATCTAATCCGGCGGGTACGCGAGCAACGTTTCGGAACGTCGTGAGCACACCCACCCTCTGGAATTCCACGTCGGGAAACACGATCACGGTATCGAACGCCTCGAGCGCTTCATTTCGTGTCACCTCGATTGTGGATCCTGACGATGTGAACGGCGCCATTCGGGCCGCGAACCCTAACTACAAGCCGAGCCGCCTGCAGATTCACGTTACCGGGTTCGGATCGAAGAACTCCCGCAAGAACATGGAAGTTATCGTCAATCGCTTTGCTTTGAACTACAACGTGAGCGCAGTCATCACCCTGCCGAATCAGTCCGGCACTCCGCTGAACCTCAATCTTGGTTCGAGCAACGTCACTTCATATTCAGGCGTCGACGCCTTTGGAAATCCCCTGCCGACGCTGCCGGCCTTCGCGGTTAGTGATAGCGACTACGCCGGCGCGAACAATGTCATCGACGGGTGTGCCGCCGACGGTACCGGTTGCAGCGGTAACGGTCCGAATGTTAGCCCCGCCGATCCCGCGCGGTTAGACCCGTCCAATACAGTCGACTTTCTACAATCAGTTTCCGCCGCACGCAGTTTCCTGTACGGGCCCGAAGGCATGATGGCTGCCGCTGTTAATGAAGGTCGTTATTTCACCACCGGCGATGCGGCCATCAACAGTTCCGGAGGACTAGGCGCCAGCAATCCGGATGGCATGCTCACGTTCGTTGACGGTGATCTCACGCTGGGACCGGGTAGCCCTACTGGTCAGGGCACCTTAATTGTGACCGGCACGCTAACGCTGGATGGAAGCTTTGGCTTCAATGGCGTAATCATGGTCCTGGGTGGTGGCACCGTACTCCGCAGCGGCGGCGGTCACGGCGATATCTTTGGAGCGATGTTTGTTTCCAAGTTCGCACGCACCGGCGCCAACACCGATCTTTTCCAGTCGCCCACCTTCGATACGAGCGGTGGCGGCACGGCAAATATTCAATACAACTCCGACGCCGTCGAGAAAGCAAAACAATCCGGCGGCCACCGGATCGTAGCAGTACGTGAATACTGATTATCCGTTGTCAGCAGTAACGCCGAATTCGTGCCAACGATTCGGTCCCCTTGAAACAAACTGTAATATGAAAGCCCCTCTCACAAATCAAAGAATGTCGACGGCCGCCGGCTTTTCCATAGCCGAATTGCTGGTCGTAGTCATGATCATATTCGTGGTCGCCGGGTTCGCGTTCATGCAAGTCGGCCGGGCCAGACAATTGCTGACGCGCGCAAACGCCGCCCGGCAGTTTGCTGAATACCTGGAAAAAGCTCGGGTCGATTCGGTGCGCCGCCGCCCAGCCACTTCCGCGGAGATGGCCCAGGTCTCCCTCATCAATGCGACCTTTTATTCGGTGACAATCGATGCCGATGGTAACGGTACCCTGGATGCACCCAAAGTCTTTACTCTGCCTGCCGACGCAAACCTCCAGTTTGCTGTTCCCTACCCGCGCACGATCTATTTCAATTGGCGTGGTCGCACTGTCGATGCGGCCGGCAATATCGCCACGCCGGCCTTCGTCAGTATCACTTCGCCCACCTACGGATCGACCCAGATCAACTTAACCTCCGCGGGTGCGCCATCGCTCGATGGTCCACCGCCCAGCAGCGCGGTCGTAAACTCCGCGGCGCCTGCTCCGGTCTTTCGCGATAAGACACAACTCCCATGAAGCAAACCCTTCCCTGCAAAATCAAACAACCGATTCGGATCCGCGAACGCGGTTGGATTCCGCCTACCGAAGCAGGATGCCTTCCTGCCAGGCAGTCCGGATTCACCTTGATCGAAGCATGCATCGCGCTGGTCTTGATGCTGATTGTGGCGCTGGGTTCCGCGAGTTTGTTTTCCTATTCGATCTACAACAACTCCGGCGGCACCGATCGCGCCACCAGCCTCGCGATAGCACAGCAGGCCATGGAACGCCTGCGCAGTGCGAAGTTTAACTCGACGACTACCGATGCCAGCTTGAACGCCGGTACCTGGCCACAGTCGGGAATCGCGCGAGCCGGCCGGCTGTTTAAGTTGACTGTCGTCATCGATGACAATCCCGCCACACCAGCACTAGATGTTGATGCAACCACAAATCTCAAGAGCATTACGGTGACGGTCATGCCGCAAAGCATTGGCCGCGGCTGGGCCTTCGGAGCTGGCGGCACCATTACCCTCGTTACGCAGCGCGCGAGAACCGATCGGTGAGGCGAGGTGAGTGTCCTATGTTAAGCAAACCCCTACAGACCGAAACGAGCGGCAACGCCGGATTTTCTCTGCTCGAATTACTAATCGCCATGAGCATTACGCTGGTCGTGATGGTGGGCGCGAGCACGCTGCTCGCGACTTCTTTGCGCACGCGTACCCGCGAAAACCTGCGCAGCAACGCGCTAGCCTCAGTGCAGCGTTCACTAAACACTATGTCCCGTGAAATCGGAAACGCCGGCTACGGCCTGACTGACAATGGAATTGTCGTGGCCGATTCAAGCGCGTCCTCGATTCGGATGCGCGCCAATCTCAATAACGACGCGAGCCTGGCCCAAGCCGACGAAGACGTGCGCTTCGTTTTCCAATCCGCCAATAGCGCCATCGTGCGTTTCGACAATTGTGCAACCTGTGGCGGCAATTCAGTTGTGCTGGCGACCGGCGTCACGGCGTTCACCGTCACTTATTTGGACGCAGCCGGCGTCGTCGCCACGCCTGCTACCGCCGAACGGATCCGAATCGACGTTAGCGTTAACTTGCCGGCCGGACCGCAACAGCCCGCGTCGATCGTGGACTTGGTTTCTGACGTTGCCCTGAGAAATGCACCCAACACCCTGCAGCAGTTTTAGCCCGAGGTTCATCGAGATGTTAATACCCACTCTGAAAAATTCCAGTCGCCGATGCAGCGAACGTGGCGCGGCCCTCATTACCACCCTGATGCTTTCGGCGCTTCTGTTGACAGCGGGCGGTACCTTGATTCTTACGACCTCAATGTCGGCGACTAACACTGTCGATGCGGCGGCGGAGATGCAGGCTTACTACGGCGCGGAGGCCGGACTGCAAGCCGCCTTGAATGTAATGCGTGGCGGCACGTTGCCGAGTCCGCTCTTCGTTGCAAATCCGGCCGGCGGAGTCGCGCCGGAAAACAAGATCGACTTCACCAAGGCTTTAACGAATGCCACTTCAAATCTCGCGGGCGACCCGACCACCGCCGGTTTTCCCAAGCGACTTTCGCGCTGGCTACCCTACAATTACCGGCCCACCGGCGTGACCTATAACGACAGGGTCGCAATCAGTCCCGGGTATAACCAGTATCTGGGAACTGCCTACGATGTTCAGCTAAGCGATCCTGACAACACCAACCTGGCAGTCGCAAAGCCAGTACGCATAATCGTGAAGTCAACCGGTTATGGACCACGAGGCGCACGGAAATCCTTGTCAATGATGCTGCACGCCAACGGACTGAATATCGATGTGCCCGCCGCGCTCGTGATTCGTGGGCATGACGATGCCAGTACGACGTTGACAATTGATCTTGGGAATAGCGCATCGAAAACCTATTCGGGTCTGGATAATGCCGGGTTGCAAGCGACCAGGCCCGCGCTGGCGATTAGCGGACACGACGTCGCTACGGTCCAGGCCGCGTATGCTTCGAAGCCCGGATCACTTACGAACCCGAAGTTTAACGTACTCGATCTACCTAACGATGCGGCTCCTGCGGGGACCACCAAAGTGCCCACGCCCTGGTTTCTCCAAACCGCAGATAATGCTCGTGCGTTTCTGGCCCAGGCTGAGACGCTGGCCAATTCCTGTGCGGCGCCGGGTTCACCCTGTCCTAAACGTGGCACGGTGCTTAATAGCCTGAACGGGACGGCCGGGACAGCTGCCGCACCGCAGTTCACCATCGTCAAGGGAAATTGCCAACTCGATAGCGGCGCCGGCCTTCTGATCGTCGAGGGAACTATGAAGTTTAACGGGCCGGGACCAAACTTCAATGGCCTTATCCTTGTGCTCGGCGGCGGTCAATTGTTAAAGCAGGGTGGAGGCAACCGCGACATCTACGGGGCCATCATGCTCGCCCGCTTTGGCGCGACCGGAGGCTTCCTCGACCCAACCTTTGAGTATCTCGGCGGGGGTGGCGCGTCTAATCTGCAGTACGACTCCCGCAACATTCTGGATGCCCTCGTTATGCCTGGAGCATTGGTGTTAGGCGTAGCTGAGAAGTCACCCACGGCTGGGCCCTGAGGATCCGACCTGAATTAGTATTGCCGGCTCGATCAATATTTTGATTTTCACGGAAAGGCCTTTATGGCAAGAATTGACGATATCCTGAAACAGATGGTTGAGCGCGAGGCCTCCGACCTGCACCTCACTAGTGGGTGCGCGCCCTACGTGCGCGTACACGGCGAGATGGTGCGTCTCAACTACAAAGACTTATCGCCGGATGTTTGCCAGGCGCTAATCTTCGAAATCCTTTCCGAAACACAGCGCGAAAACTTTAGCGAGAACTGGGACCTCGATTGCAGCTATGCGTTGAGCGGTATCGGACGGTTTCGCGTAAATGTTTTTCGTCAACGCAAGGGCACGGGGGCTGTATTCCGTCTCATCCCGGAAAACATCCAAACAATCGAAGAGTTGGGACTGCCGGCGAGTCTTACCGACCTGCTCGAGTTATCAGAAGGTTTGATTCTGGTAACTGGTCCAACCGGTTCCGGCAAGAGCACCACGCTCGCCTCGCTAATTAATAAAATCAACACCGACCGGAAAGCCCATATCATGACGATTGAGGACCCGATCGAGTTTGTTCATCACAACAAAAATTCCCTGATCAATCAACGCGAGGTCTCCAGTCACACCAAGTCGTTTCACCAGGCGCTGAGAGCAGCCCTGCGCGAAGACCCGGACGTGATCCTGGTTGGCGAAATGCGCGACCTCGAGACAATTTCCCTGGCACTAACAGCAGCCGAAACCGGCCACCTCGTGCTGGCCACGCTGCACACCAACAGCGCCACGAAGACAGTAGATCGAATCATCGACGTGTTTCCGGAAGCGCAACAGGCCCAGATACGCGTGATGCTCTCGGAGAGTTTACGCGGAGTGGTGGCCCAGTCGCTGATCTCGCGCGGCGACGGTCGCGGGCGCGCGGCGGTAGTGGAGGTGCTGGTAAATATTCCCGCCGTGGCGAATCTCATCCGCGAAGGCAAGACTTACCAGGTGCATTCATCGATGCAGACTGGACAAGTGCACGGCATGATCACGTTCGAAGCCGCCATTAACGAATTGGTACGCAAGGGAATTGTTTCGCGCAACGATGGCCAACACTTTCTCACCCGTCGCAGCGTCGGCCGTACCTCAAACCAACTGCAACGCGTCTGAGTGTCCAGCTAAGAACCTCCTCGCTTTCGCACACTGTCAGTGCACACCTGCGCGGGTTTAAACTTTGCGTCCCTAGCGTTAAGTTTCTATACTCGCCGTCAGCCACATGCCGGACATTTTACTCGTCGAAGACAAAGACAGCTTACGCCGCGTTTTGCGTTTGACCCTTGAGAACGCCGGCTACTCTGTCACTGAAGCCGCCGATGCGCGCGCCGCGTTGCATGAAATCGCCGGTGGGCCACACAAATTGGTGCTCACTGATTTGCGTATGCCACACGGTTCCGGGCTCGACGTTTTGCGCGCGGCGCGGGCCGCCGATGGAAACATTCCGGTCATCGTTATGACGGCGTTCGGCTCGATCGACGAAGCCGTTCAGGCAATGAAAGACGGCGCCCACGACTTTCTTCAGAAACCGGTCGACTCAAATCACCTGCTGCTGATTGTCGAACGCGCTCTGGCCCAGGAGCGGTTGCGGACGGAAAACATTTTGCTCCGCGAAGAGTGGTCGCGCCGTTACGGCTTTCCGCGCATCATCGGCGAATCCGACGTGATCAAGCGGGCGGTTGCCGATACGCAACGCGTCGCGCAGACGGAAGCGACGGTGTTGTTGCTGGGTGAATCGGGCACCGGCAAAGAACTTTTCGCGCGCGCCGTTCACCACCTGTCCGCGCGGCGCGATCGACCCTTTGTCGCCATTAACTGCGCCGCAATTCCGGAAACGCTGATCGAGAACGAGCTGTTTGGCCACGAACGTGGCGCGTTCACCGGCGCGGGCGATCGCCGACTCGGAAAATTTGAGCTAGCTGCCAGCGGCACAGTCTTCCTGGATGAGATCGGTGAGTTGCCGCTTGCGGTCCAGGGCAAGCTGTTGCGCGTCATCGAGGAAAAGGTTGTGGATCGCATCGGCGGCCGGGCGCCCGTGCCGGTTGACGTACGAGTGGTGGCCGCGACCAATCGCGACTTAAAGGCCGCCGCTGAAAGTGGTGAGTTTCGCCGCGATCTGTTTTTCCGTCTGGCCGTGTTCCCGCTCGAGGTTCCGCCGTTGCGCGAGCGTGGCAGGGATGTCGTGCTGCTGGCCAAACATTTCGCCGCGGCTTTCGGCAAGGAACTGCGCGGTCAGGAAGCCACTCTAAGCGACGAAGCGTTGGCAGCATTGCAGGGACACAGCTGGCCGGGTAACGTTCGTGAACTTGAAAACGCGATCGAACGCGCCTGCATCCTTTCGGACACGATGACACTGGAGGCGAAGGATCTCGGCCTGGTCCAGGGGAGTGAAGACGATACCGCGGCGTTGCGCGGTCTTGACCTGACTGGCAGCTTGTCGGAAGCCGCACAACGCGCTTTGCGGCTGGTTGAGCGTCACAAGATTTTCTTGTCCCTCGCCGCAAACGACGGCAACAAGATGCAAACGGCGGAAGCCCTGGGCGTTAGTTATAAAACCCTGCTTACGAAAATAAAAGACTACAATCTCTGATCCAGATGAACGATCTTCCTCCAGACGGACCCGCCCGCGACGAACATCCCAACGACAAGTCCAGCGACGAATCCGCTGCCACAGTCCCGACGCTTCCCGGTCAGGCGCACGCTGAGGCCAGCGAGATTGCGGGTGAAACCCTGGATCAGGTCGGCTCGGCAGGTGGGGAGACTACCTCCACAACTCCACGCGCGAAGGTAGAAAAGAGTTCGGGACGCGGAGCGTTCATGGTCGGCGCCGGCATTTTGATCAGCAGGATCATCGGGCTGGTACGGCAAAGAGTATTCGCGTATTACTTCGGCACGTCCGCCGCCGGCGACGCCTTCACCGCCGCCTTTCGTATTCCCAATTTCCTACAGAACATTTTCGGCGAAGGCGCACTCTCCGCGTCGTTCATCCCCGTTTATGCCAAGCTGCTGGCGCAGGACGACGACAAAGAGGCCAGCCGCGTAGCAAATGCAGTCCTCGGAATTCTCGCACTCGCGATTGCCGTCATCGTTTTGCTCGGCGTGCTCTCCACGCCCTATCTGATTGCGGCAATCGCACCGGGCTTTAAAGGCGAGACGCGTGAATTAACGATTCGCCTGGTGCGCATTCTATTTCCCGGTGCTGGACTGCTGGTGCTGTCCGCTTGGTGCCTGGGAGTGCTCAACAGTCACCACCGGTTCTTCCTCTCCTACACCGCCCCGGTCGCCTGGAACGTGGCGATGATCGCGTCGCTCGTGATCTTTGGCCGGCGCGTGAGCCAGTTTCCCCTCG
>JAVEEA010000029.1 GCA_030840675.1 Pyrinomonadaceae bacterium | reverse complement strand
GACGACAACGCAAAAGAGATTGTGCGGGAGATCGGCACCGCGATTAATGAGTCGGTGGAAAACTCACAGCAAGTAGCTGAGGCAATCGAGCGGCTGCGCGATGCGGGTTACGAAATGGAATTGACGTTGCGGCTGGAAATTGGCTTGCGCCCTCACGCGAGCGAAGCCGATCGTGACGCAACCGACGGCAATCTCTCGCTGACGGACGAAGACGTGCAGATACTGCAACGGATGAAGATTCGCATCGACCCTGACGAAGAGGTCTAGCTCGCTCATACAGCGGACCTGATGCGGCCTTGTGTCGCAGACTCTCAAGCACTTAAGAAAGAGGAAGAAAGCCGTCTTTCGGAAAGAGGGCCCTGCTTCAGAGAGAGGGCCCTCCCTGACGGTCGGGCTTCTGCCTGGCACTATCCTGGCACCATCAAGGACCGAAGCGTCCCTGGTACTCACCGGAAACGATAAAGGCTTTGACCATCTCCGCGTTTACGAAGTTGCCGTTAAACTGATTGAGCTTGCCTAACCAGAAATCGTAGCCCGTGTAGTCGGCGTCCGGCGCGTCATTCGGATTGCGGCGCAGGTAACCAAAGAACTGCGCGAGCACAAACGCCCGGTTGGTTTCCGCGGCAAACAGATCCGGATCTTCAGTCACGGCGCGCAAAACCTGCGCGCGGTTCTTCGCTCCCGAGGTCAGCTCGTTGATCAACTGGCTACGCTCGCCCGCCGAAAGTGCGCCACCCGCATTCGCGTTCAGCTTGTCAACAAATTCCGTAGGCGTCATTGCCAGCGGGAAGGCAGTCAGGAAGCGTTGCCGTTGGACGAACTCCGCGATCAACGCCTGCTTGTTGCTTTCCAGTAACTGGTCCGCACCTGCTTGGCCAATGATCACGCCACGTCCAATCTGCTGCGTGTCCGGTAGAAACTCGTTGAGCCGCACGACCGGAACGAGCAGGGAATGCGGGCTGCCCAGCGTTGACGTCCCCTGCGCATCGCCGTACGACGCTTTGTAGAGCCGCTCCACCAGGTAACCGGTTTGCTGAAACTCGATGGAAAGGAAGAAGGCCGCCGAGACGTTGATGCGGCGAATCTCGCGACACTCCGGTGTAGTGCACTCGTCAATCTGGTTTTTCCAGAAGGCGAGTCCGGGCGCGTCAGGTTCACGATTGAAGAAGTCCAGGTAGTGCTGACGGACAAAGAAGTCGCTGTTGAAGCTGGCGTCCTTGACGGGATTTGGCGCGTTGACTGATTCGTCGCTGTTGATGGTAACGGTAAACGTTGCTTGTCCGCCGAGCGTGCAGCCAACCGGATTGCTCAGGTTAACCGTAAAGGTTTCCTGTCCTTCACCAAAGCGATCATCGACGATGAAGATCGGAATAGTTTTGGATGTTTCGCCGGGAGCGAAACGCAGCGTACCGCGTGCCGACAGATAGTCGGAACGTTCGCTGGCAGTACCGTCGGCGCTCGCGTAGTCGATCGTCGCCGCACTCGACGCATCACCGCTGCGCGTCACCAGCAGATCGGTGGTCGCGCCTGGCGACTCGAGTATGGCCTGGCTGCTGGTGCTGAACTGCGCCGTGTTAAGCGGCGTGGCATTGACGACCGGCCAGCCAATGTCCTGCAGCAGCGAAGCGGTCAAATCACGCGGAGTGGTAACAGTGTGCGTGAGATCGCCGCTGATGTTCGGCTCCATTAGTTGATTGGGAAACTCCGTACTGTCCCAGTGCGAAACTGAAGAACCAGTCTCAAACGGATTGGGTGTGTAGAGCAGCGCACGTCCCTGGCCGTCCGTACCGCTGGGCGCTGTGTGATCGATCAAGAGAGTGGCATTAACACCGGCGCCCAGTTGCGCCTTGATGGTGTTGCCGTCAGCTTGGGTAATGCGCACTGCGGGAATTGTGATGGTGGCGTCGCTGCCCCCCAAACCTGGAGGTGGACTGCCGGCTGCGTTATCGGCAATCACGACGGCAACCGCGCCGGCGTTCTGAGCGTTCTTTACTTTCGTGACGAACGTGCAGGTGCCGCGATCGATTAACGCAATCTTGCCGTTGACGCTGGCTGCGTTTGTTAGCGCGGAGCAGCCGTCAGTGGTCAACCCGCCCGCGCCGTCGGCCGGGTCGAGGGCCTGGACTACTGTCGCTGTCACCCCGGGAGAACTGAGCGTTGCGCCAAAACTCGCGGTGCCCACCAGGTAATTGCCGGCGATCGCGCCGGGTGCATTAACCCGGAGTCGCGGGGTCGCCAAAACGTTGCTGACCTGACTCGTAACCGTCGGACCATTCCAGGCGAGATGATTGGTGTTGACCGCGGAAGCTTGACGCTCGGCGTCCGTCATCTGGTTCCAGGTCTTATTCGTCGTGGAGTCGAAGAGAAAACGATCGAAGATTGAAGGGAACCCACCATTCTGCACGCCGGAGCTCGCGTTAGTAAAAGTCTGAAAGCCAAACCCGTGCGAAAACTCATGCAACAGCACTGTCACCAGATCGGTATCGTTGCCGTGGTTGTTGTCGAGACCAAGATAGAAGTGAATTCCGTCAAGACATCCGGTATTGCCCAGATTGATGTTGAAGTGTGCGTTGATCTCAGGGTTGGGGCTGGTGTCGGACCCGCGCAATGCATTCGCGAGCGCCGCGCTATACCAGGTGTTGGCAAAAGGGGCGTTCGCAAAATCGCGCGAGATCGAAGCGGCGCCGGCGGAACCAAGCACAGCCGAGTTGGCCGTGCAGTCGAGCGCTTGCCAGTCCGCGTTGATTGTGATCGTGGTCGTGCTTGTCAGAGTTGCGCCCCAGATGTTGGCCGCATGTTGAAAAGCATTCAGACGCTGTTGGCCCAGGGTTGTGCCGGGATTGCCGCCGACCGGCGCGACCGGATTCGGATCATTGAAACCCACATTCGCAGCGTCAATGTTCTGAATGACAATGGTGGCAGCGCCGAACGCTGAGGATGAAAAACTAAGAACTACGAAGGCAGCGAGTAGGGCCAGTGAAAATCTGGCGCGGATCGGATGTTTCATTGATCGTCGCCTTTCACCGGTGCTAGTGGAGCTTTGTTCGAGGTAGGTTCTTTCTCAACTCCTACCAGTTTCGGATCGATACCAAAGAACCTGGCAGCCGTTTCCGGATTATCAATGCACGCCTGGGTGGTGGTGCCGTCAGCGTTTCGTTTCAGCACCGCGATGTTTTGAAAGTGGTCCTGGAGATCCATCGAAACGGAGCCGTCAGCGTTACGCACCTCCTGGAGGCCGGCGGTTGACTGATTAACCAGTCGCTTGATTCCTTCAGCCATCCTTTGTGCCTCTTCCTGCGTGAGCGGTCTGACCTGGCCGGTTTGCGCGTCCAACGGTATGTCCTGGCCGCCGGCGCGAATACTACGGGTTACCGGCAACGCCTTGTTTTGAGTACCGCTCGCGTTGGCCTGATCATTTCTGAGGGAAACCGCCGCGGTGGCGCCCAGTGCAAGAACTGCCACGAAGATGCCAATCAGGGCGAGACGTCCAATTTTTTGAGACGGCATTCGCCCAGTCTTTTTAGCGTGCTTGTTCATCGAATTCTCCTGGTCGACTGTGTATGAAATTGGACCCAGACTTCCGGGCGGCGGTCAGGGTGAAATGGTTGCGTCTGTATTCGTACCACGGGGCGCGTAGATGAGGTCCAAACAGAATACGTGACGGGATCGATAATTCTGTAGCTTCCCTAAGTCCTTGCTCTTTTTTCCCCACGCAAAAGATGCATCCTACAGCAATAATGTTGCATAGGTCCCGTAAAATTCTCGGC
>JAVEEA010000013.1 GCA_030840675.1 Pyrinomonadaceae bacterium | reverse complement strand
ACCATCATCAGAAACGACGGCAGAAAAATACTCACTGTAGCGACCAGGGCACCAAGCGTCCCCGCCACGCGATAGCCGATGAAAGTCGCGGTAATTAAGACTGGTCCAGGGGTAACCTGGCCCAGCGCGGTCGCGTCGACGAACTCCTGGTGCGTCAACCAGTGGTGCGCATCAACCACTTCCGCTTCGATGAGGGGAATCATCACGAAGCCGCCGCCAAACGTTATCGCTCCCATCCGCAGGAAGATCGTTGAGAGCGTCAGCAACAACGCCACCTTCGCGAGCACCGGCATCGATGCTCCCAGAAACAGGGTCGAGCTAAGTTTCTTTGTTGACGGACCGGAGTCCTTTCCCGCCTCAGTTGTGCGCCGGTCTTCCCGGCGTTTAATTTCCGCCGCCGCCTCGTCCTCCGTCGCTCGCCGTACTCTCTCTTCCGCGATCGCCCGCGTGAGGTAGCCGCCGACGAAATGTGTTTCGCGCTCGTGCCGCCGCCGCCGTTGGAGCGTTATACGTGCCGCGATGCGTTTGCGTCGTGACGCCACGCCCTGAAGTTGTCCCAGACGGCGCAGTTGTTTCTCGGCAAATGAATCAATGAAGATGCCGACGACGCCGGCGACGAGCACCACTTCGATCACCGTCGCCGTGAAAAATGAAACGAAGAGACAGGCGAAAACCGCCAGACCCCACTGCCACGGCTTGCCGAGGGTGTTGCGACCCACGCGCCAGGCAGTCACAATTATTAACGCCACCACCGCGGCGTTGAGCCCATGGAAGAGCCGATCGCTGTCGGGCAGATAACGCAGATGGCGATAGAGGATCGCGAGCACAATCATCATCAGCATCGACGGTAAAATAAATCCGGCCAACGAAACCGCGGCGCCGCGCCAGCCTCGCAGGCGCAACCCAACATAAGTCGTGAGGTTGCCGGCAGACGTGCCCGGCAGGCTTTGCGCGAGTGCAAAGCCGTTGGCGAAGTCCTGCTCGCTGAGCCAGCGACGCTGCAGTACCGTGAGCGTTCTCACTTGCGCAATAACCGCGAGTCCGCCGCCGAAGCCGACCGTGCCGATTTTTAAGAAGGAAAGAAAGAGACCGCCGAGGGTGGGTGTGTTGGCGATGCGCTCGATTTCGCGGCGCGTGTCACGCACGCGCGTTCGCACCTTGCGTGCGCGGTTGCTGATTCTGCTTGCCCGCTTGTCGACCTGTGTGACCACTGGTAGGTCAGATTAACACAACCAAGCAGAAGCCCGACCGTTAGGGAGGGCCCGGCTGCTCTTTGGAGAAAATTGAGAACTACTTAGATCCCTCCCTCACGGTCGGGCTACTGCTTGGAATCCTAGAATTTCAGTACGGTGTCGAACTGCAAACGGGTGGTCGGGCGGTTCGACGAACCCGCGGGCGTCACCGCAAATGGACCAAGCAGTCCGTTGGGCCGTTCCGTAACGACCCCGGTCACGATAAACGTTACCCGGGGATCGGCCGCGTATGAGAATTGGAAACGATGCCCGCGCATGTCTGACTGCTGCGTGACGTCGGAAAAATTAAATGGTGTCAGCACCGCGTCCTTTTGAATTCGCAGAAACGTGTAGTCAAACAACATGTCGCCGTGCGCTTTCGTTGAGCCAATCTGCGCCTCCGCCCAGAATCCATGTTTCTCGTTGTTAGGCAGCAGCAGATCGGCGCCACTCGGCCCCGCGACAACGACGTCGTGCGTTTGCGTGTTAGTGACGAAATCAAACAACAAAGCCATCGGGAAATGCTTGCTGGTTCGCCTCAGTTCGAGTCGCGCCAGTAGATCGACAAGGTTGTAACCCGAAGCCAGGCGTCCGTCGCGATTCAGCGCGTTGTTACTGGCGTTTGTAAGTCCGAGATTTCCGTTGCCGGCAACCAGCAGGTCGCGTGCAATGGCGACCTGCGTGGTAATTGTCTGCGCCGGCGTTGCGCCATTCGCGGGAATCGTGAACGTCAACGGCAGGAGTAACTGGCTGCCAAAGACCTGCACGGGCGAAATAAACTGCGTACCCGAGAAATACAAATCAGCCAGCGAAAGACTAAAGGCCGTCTGTTTACTGGGCTCAAAGCGCGCCCGCGCCTGTGCCCCGTAAAGCGCGAGGTCGCGGCCGCCGCGGCGCGACTGATCGATGTTCACCGTCCCGTTCGCATTGCGCACAAACGCGGAATTGCGTTCGAGCAGGGGCAGTTGCCAAGCGACCAAGGTCAGTTCCCTGAGCGTGGATTTCTTGAAAACGCGCGAATAGGATTCGTTGAAGCCGTCGACCATCAAATCGTTGTCGATGGTCATCTCGGTAAACGTCCAGGGTGGTTCAAACCTCCCGCCTTGCAGTCGCAGGCCGGGCGCGCGCCGCGGCTTGTAACTAATGAACGCCTGGTCGAGCGCGAAAGGCTTGCGGTTGAAAAAATCCGTTAGCGTCTGGTTCGTCGAAATGTTGTCGGCGAAGCTGCCGGTAGCGAAGCGCAGGCCCCAGTCAAACTCCTCGCCGACAGATCCGCGCATCTGCAGACGTGCGCGCAAGCGCAGGCGATGACGCGGAGTCAGATCGTTGCCGAGCACTGCCGGGTTGTCGCCATTAGCCAGGCTGTTTGAGAGTCCAAAAAACGACTCCGCACGCAAGCGAATGTCACCACTAAACTTGATCGCACCAATTTCCGCTACCCGACCCTCGACCTTCTTCAAACGATCTTCGATTGCCGGAGGCTGTGGCGCGCTAGCAGGGGTAGACGCGACCGCTGACAATGACGTGGCGGGCGCCGCCTTGTCTTCCAACTTACCGGCGAGCAAACGAATCGTTTGTTGTTGGGCGACAATAGTCTTTTGCAGTTCGTCCAGCTTCGCGTTTTGTTGATCCAGCGCGCGTTCGAGCGCAGTCAGACGCTCTTCAGTGGCACTCGGCTTCGCCTCGCCGTCCGGCGGCAGTGCACGCGTCGACACGGGTTCTGCCATCTGTGCCGGAACACCCGACGGCGACTCCTTGCTACCATGAACTACAGCCAAAGCAGCCACGCGCGACCCTGACGTTACGCTTTGCGCCGACGCCACCATCCTTGATCCGGCGCACCAGAAACACAGCGGCAGGAAAACCAAGCAGAAGAGTTTTTGTATTTTTGGAAGAAACATGACTCGTCGCTCCTCAGTCGTTGAAGTGACCCGGACTGTCTCTGATGAAGGCACAATGACGCCCTGGCCTTAAGCCGAAATGAACGCCGTATTAAATCAAGGTTAACTAGAGGGGGCTAGAGATTTCTCCTGAAACCAGCGCGTATGAAATCTCTGTCAGGGACATCGCTCCATGGCCGCACTACAATTGTTTTCAGGTCGGTTAGTCGAGCAACACGCGCGCATTCAGTGCTTCGGCGCGTTCGATGGCAGCCAGGACGCGCAGAAATTGCGAGTAGTTCCGTCCGCGCGTCGTCAGGCGAAGAATCTCCGACTGACTAAGATCGTTGCGCAGGATCAAATCGAGAAAGTCGTAGTAGTCAGCGGTGGCGCTGAAGGGCAGCTCGCGCAGGTAGGTCGTCTCTTCCTGATCTTCGGAACGAAAGCCGGCGAGCAGATCAAAAACGTTATCAGTCGTCAGCCGCGCACCGTCGCGCGACAAACCTATCGGCAGGCGCAGTTCGAAGAAGCGCAAACCCTCAGGCGTGGTCACACGCCGCAGTTCTTTGGTGCCTTCGCCGTCAAAAGGCGACTCAGGATCTTTAAGAATGCGGAGCAGCCGGGGTTGATCGTCACTGTCGACGGTGTCGAGCGCGAGTTGCACGCGGTCCGCGAGAAACTTTTCAAACTGCGCTTCGATGGGATAAGTGATGCGACCCAGACAACCAACTGCTTCGCCGTCACCGGCGGCGCTTTCCGGCAGACAAGCGGGACAGCTCGGACAAATCATCGTCTCCGTCTGCATCAGTTCAATTTCCGCGCGCGCGTTTTCCACCCAGGCGAGCTTTTCCAGCGAGGGCACACTGGTGTCGCCCGTGGTGAGACGCGCGTGCAGATTGCTGAGCCGGCCCCACTCGCGCAGCTGTTGTTCCGAGTAACGCGCGCGCAATGCGCAAGGGTATTGAACGGCGAATTCAAGCGACACTAACGCAAGCTCCCAACCTGGATTCAGCGATTCGGGGTGCCGGTATCCTAACACTGCCCCGCCAAGCTGTGGCAAACGTCGAGAAACTGAAAAGGCACGCAGCTGCTCAGGGGCGTTCCGGTTCAGAGTTCGGATTGTCCGTGTCGTTGCCGTGGGCGGCGTTTTGCAGTTCCCACAGTTGAATATATTTCAGGAACGCGTGGTGGGCAGCGAAGGTCGCGATGCTGAAGCCCGCGAGCCCGTCGCGAAAACCGCCCTTGAGTATGAAGTTGCGAATGAAGGTCGCTGGACCAACTGTCGCGATTTGCCAGGGCGACGTGCGTCGTCGCTGCGCAAACATTTTGCGCGCGGCGAGGGGCGCGTAACGCTCGCCGATCATGCGATGGTGTTCGGCGGCGTCGCGCACCGTGTAGTGCAGGAGGTCGCCCTTGAGTTCCGCGACCCGCGCGCCCGCCCCGAGCTTCACGCCCTCGTGGATATAACTTCCTTCCCAACGCCCCAGCGACTTCTTAAACAGGCGTAACTGCCGATCGGGGTACCAGCCGCCGCCGCGTATCCAGCGGCCCATGTAGTATGCGCGACGCGGAATCAGAAAACCGTCGGCCGGGAACTCTGGCTGCTGACGCAAGACTTCGATCTCGGCGCGCAGTTCAGGGGAAACTCTTTCATCGGCATCGAGACTGAAGATCCACTCGTGCCGCGCCTGCTCCACGGCAAACTGTTTCTGTGCGGCAAAGCCTAGCCACGCATTTTCGATCACGCGCGCGCCACACTCTTGAGCGATTCGCTGCGTCGCGTCAGTAGAGCCCGAGTCAACCACGATTATCTCGTCGGCCCAGGCGACTGACTCGCAAGCCGCGCGTATGTGATCGGCTTCGTTGAGGGTGATGATGCAGGCGGAGATTTTCAGCTTGTCCATGGATGCGGCACGAGCATAGAAGGGCACGGCACGGGCGTCAACTGGCAGAACCGTCCAGGCAGTTCAGCGTTCAAATTTTAGTTTACGCTTTCCTTTGCGTCTCGGAACAAACTAGTGTTCGCCACTCCTGAACTACTTGAGATTAGACAGCCGCGTTTAGCCCACGCTACACTTGCTCGCTGCTTCCCGCATATTTCCTATGAGCCAACAACTGTCCATCGTGCAACTCGACGTTCTCCGAAACGCGCCGCTGCACGACGATCCGTTTCCTTTTGTAGTGCTCGAGAATTTTCTGCGCGCGGAATACGCAGCAGAAGTGAGTCGAGACTTTCCGGAGATCAAATCGCGTGGCAGTTTCCCCTTGACAGAGGTAAGTGGCGGCGCTGGTTTTCAGCGTTTGACCGAAGAATTGCACAGCCCGCTCTTGAAGGCGGCAATAGCGGAGAAGTTTGCCATCGATCTTGACGACCGCTCCACGCTGATCACCGTGCGCGGCCAGGCGAGCGCGCGCGATGGCCGCATACACACGGACACGAAATCGAAGTTTCTAAC
>JAVEEA010000012.1 GCA_030840675.1 Pyrinomonadaceae bacterium | reverse complement strand
AAGCGACTGGCCGTTACTGGCCGGTCGCTTTTCTTTTGCGTGGTTACTTAGTAGTCTTTCGGCCCCGGGGAAAACCTGGGTCCGTCGGGCAAACTGCAAACCGTCGGCAAACTAAAAAATCGCCCGGCGCATCGGAAACATGTCTTTCGGAATGCTACTGTCTGGCCTCGAATCAATCTCTCCCGAAAGAAATAGCTATGATTAAACGCGATTCTTACTGTTACCCGTCACTGTGTCTGGCTTTCGTCCTTCTTAGCGGAGCGGCCAGCGCGCAATCAAGCCGCCCGCGGCGCGTGAAACCGGCGCCCACGCCTGCTGAGGAACCGCTGTTGCGCCCCGAACCCAAGCCAAGTCCCACCGCGCGTAACAACTCCAATCGTCCGCTGATCGACGTGCAACCCGTGAAGCCCGTGGCGAATACGGTCGGCGCCGGCGACACCATGCACGCCTATCAACTCCTCCAGCAAAAACAGTTTGCTGAAGCGGCCAAAGAAGCCAAAGACATTGCGGCCCAGTTTCCCAATGATTCGGAAGCCTGGAAGATCGCGGGCTTTGCTGAGTTGAGCCTGAAGCAATACCAGCCGGCCATGGACGACCTGCAACGCGCGCTTGACCTGCAACAGGTTGCCAAGCGCGAAGACCCAAACACCGCTGACGCGCTGGCGCAAGCGTACGTGCTGGCGGAAAAATTCGATCGCGCCTTGCCCTTGCTCGTTGCCGCCACTACGCGGCCAGGTGCGACTCCCGATCCGTCGCTGCTTTATTATCGCGGGCTCGCGGAATACAAGCTGGGCAAACCGCTCGACGCGGAACGTACCTTCAATGCTGCCGTTAAAGCTAATCCCAAAGATTCCCTGGCGCTTTTTTACCTGGGCCAGATCGCGGTCGGGAAAAATGATTTCGACAACGCGATTGCTTCGCTCAACCGGGCCACTGTCAACGACCCGCGTTTCGCGGCGGCCTGGACGCTGTTGACGTCCGCTTATCTCCGCCGGGCCGCGCTCAACGTGGACGACGCGGGTAAGGCGGCAGCTGATTACTTGAGCGCGGTCCGCGCCGGTGAAGGTTTGATCAAGATTCGGACTGACGCGGAAGCGGTCACGCTGTTTGGCCAGGCGCTGATCGGGTCGCAGCAATACGCCCGCGCCGCTGCCGCACTCGAGCGGGCCACCTTGCAGCCGGATGCGAAGGGCGTCACTTTTTATCTGCTGGGAATCGCGCAGTCGCGCGCGAAAAATTTTCCCAAAGCCATAGCGGCACTACAAACGGCTACCCAGAAATCACCGGATGACGTGAATGTTTACCGCGAGTTGGGTTATGCCTATGAGATGACGAAGCAGTACGCGAAAGCTTTGTCAGTTTACGAAAAGGGCCTGGGTCTGGCGCCGGGCGATTCGGATTTTAAAGAAGCAGCCGAACGCGTACGGCCGTTTGCGAAATAGACCAGGTGTTAGTTGGAGGGTGGCAATGAAGTTTATCGGTTTAGTTTTCCTGACAGCCATGATGAGCGTTGCGGTTTGTGCGCAACGGCCTCGTCCCGTGACTACCGCAACTGACGCGTCTAAAGCGACGCCGCCGGCCCCGCCGCAAACGATGAAGGCGAAGTATGAGGGCGGCGTCTTTGGTTACAACAAAACCATGGAAGGCACGCTCAGCTTTGACGACACCAATCAGCGTTTGCTCTTTCGCAAGGACCGCGCGGAAATTTTCATTCCCTACAGTGCGGTGACCTCGACCTTTGGCGATACGCAGAAGCGCCGACCGGCGGCGGCCACAGTCGCGCAAAATGTTCCTTACATCGGCTGGCCGCTCGGGTTCCTCAAGACCAAGGTCAGATACCTGACGGTGCAATACAGCGATCCCGATTCGCGCGTCGCGGGCGTTACCAGTTTTCGTCTGGATAACCAGGCGTTGCTGGATTCGGTGGTCTATGCGCTCGCGAGTAAAGCGGGCCTGGAGCCGCGCGGTGAGATCTACGTCAGGAAGAGAAATGACGCGGAAGTAATGAAGTCGTCCACTCCCTAAGCTCGTTGTCGCGGAAAGAGCTCGTTGTCGCGGAAAAATTTAGAGGCGGACCATACAACGGGATGGTCCGCCTCTTTTTTGTAAACTTCAGAATAAAGACCTAGTCGCCGCCGCCCTTCACGACATACTGCAGCAGATAACGTCGCAATTTCTCGCGGTTGTCCTTGAGATAAGCAGGATGGTCATGAGCGATGCCGTCGTCAGGACGCGCGAGCAGGATGTACGCCTCAAGCAAGCCCTCATCATTCAGTTTTTTCAAGCGCGCCAGAGAAGGACTTAGGTTCACTTTCCGGTCGGTGGTGGCGAGTTGGATCACGCTGCGCAACGACTCTGCTTCCTCCGGCAGACTGTGGCGATAACCGGGCTCACTCGGATAGGCCTTCGCAAATTTTTCTTTGCGCCAGGTCGTGCGAGCCAGGCCGTAAGAAAGCCAGGCGAACGAACCGTCCTCCTTGCCGCCCGTTAACGCGTTGGGCGCAAGTTTTATGTTGGCGTTACCCTTATCGTCAAAAGTTACTTCAACCGGAATCTCGATCGCGGGATGCGCAACCTGAGTATTCGTAGCCTGCGCCCACTGGATCAAACCCGCGCGCGCAAAACGGTTGTAGGGTTCAGTGATGAAGGCCTCCACGAAACGATCCCGCGCTGCCTCGACCTGCTTCTGCTTCATCAGGGGTGTGGCGGAATACCGGTACGCCGTCTCGCGATTTGGATCAATGGCGATGGCTTTTTGGTACCAGGACTCGGCCTGCACAAAATCGCCGCGTTCATTGTAGACGTCGCCGCTGAAGAGCGCTGCTTCGTAAAGTTTCGGATCGAGTTTCAGTGCTGCTTGATAATTGTTGAGTGCCTCGGCGAGCTTCCCCTGGGAAAAAAGTGCTTCGGCTTCGATCATCAACGCGTTTGCTTTAATACTCTGCGAAAAACCCGAACCCGCTGAGCCGTCGTCCGGAATTGAATGAATCAGCGCTTCCACCAGCGGATCGGTCGTACCTAATTCTTTCGCTTTGATGAACTCCTGCCGCGCGCGAAGGCGCAATTTTTTCTGGACCGCGTCATCTTTCGTGTTATTCGCTTGCGCAATCAGGGCGAACCCGAGTTGAAAGTGCATCTCCGCATTTTCCGGCTCGACGATGACAATCTTTTCGAGCAGCGGCAGGGCCTCTGTGTATCTGGTCTGGTCCGTGAGCGCTTCGATGCGTTGCTTCAGTTGCGACGCGTTCTCCGTTTCCGTTTGCGCGGAGACGGGCGCGCCAGACCAGCCGGCGGACAGGCAGACGAGTACTACTGCCAGATACGTTGAGACTGTTAGCGGCTTCGGTTGAAACATGAATTGCTCCGCCGGCAATGGATAAAGACGAAAGCTTGTTTGCCACGAATCGGCGAGTTTTTCAAGATAAAAGCACGAGAGTTTGCCGGTGCTCGCGAGACTGTTGAGTGATGATCGGTGCTTTGCCGCGCGTTGTAAAGCCAGCCAGGAATACAGCCACGGATTTTCGCGGAGGAACGCGGATTAGGAAGGTAGTAAGCAATCGACTAAAGGCTTTTCAGATCGGTACAACCGCTTCAGCTTTGGAAGGCGCGGGGTGCCCGCGGAGCGACACCCCTACAAAGGAAGAAGTTAGCGGTCCAAATTTGCCTTCACGTCGATTCGTGGTGCAGCTACTCGTTGATTTACTTTGGTGGTTTTGCCGGCCAGGCGCGAAACAAATCCTAAAGCTCCAGTTGCCACCAGAATGAATCCCATGAAAACAGTCAACCCGCGGCCGCAGACCGTGCAGCTGACGCCGCCGGGAGTGATCATCAAGCCACCGATAAAGATGATCCAGGCCCAGGCAAGGACGGCGAAGATGTAGGGCCAGTCCCAGGTAACGGGAGGCTTCCCAAGTTTTCCCATCCAGATTGCGGAAACTACGGTTGGTAGATCCTGCGCGGTAACTTCGTTCCACGGAGTCGCATCGTTAGGCGGCCAGGCTTTCGCATCCACGAGCGAAAGATCCAAAACGAAAACTTCGTTGAATGCCAGTGGGCGTGGTGGTCCAGCCCAGGGCGCGTTGGTGCGATTAACCTGAATGTGCAGGTGCGGCTCGCTGGACCTTCCGGAGTTTCCCGCAAGTCCGAGAAGTTGTCCGCGCGTAACCGCCGCGCCGGTGCCGTCCGCGTTTGGACCAGCAGTGAGCGCCGGGTTTAGGGTGCCTGCCTGAAGGTGCGCGTAGAGCGCGAGGTCGGCGCCGTGCTGAATGTAAAAATGATTACCTTCGACCGTAGCCGGCAGCGGGTTAGGAAAGCCGGGCGGAGTATTCGCCGGCATACCGTCGAGAATCTGCACGACGACACCATCCGCGATCGCATAAATAGGCTTGCCCCAAATGTAGTAACTTGCGTTCTTGGTGTTGTCGGCTCCGGGTGCAGCCGACGGCCACGCATTAGCGGCCGGATCATAGACGCGCACGAGCAGATCGTAGGCAAACATTTGCGTTCCGCCACCCGCATCTCCGTGAGCGGCGCTCATGCCGGTCCAATACTCGCCTTTATTGAGGTCCGTTGCTGCGCCCGGGAAGGAATAGCCTCCCCCGGCTGCCGTACTCCCATAGGGCACGAGCGGCATGTTCAAAGTCGCCGGCTCGCTAAAGCCGTCGCAGGCTAGTTCCAGGTTGATTGTTCCCGGAGCCGGCATGGGCAGGATGATGTGGTTGGCAGGTTTGAACCACCATTGCTGCGTACCCCCTGAGGGAATGTTGAGATTGGCGGCGATCACAGAAGCACTCACATCCGGTGGTTGAAACGAGACTGTGACCTGGTTCAGATGGACCGGCGACGGTTCATTGTTTGTGATGGTCAGGACCAACGAGAGCTGGCCTGCCGGATCGTCATTTGAACTGCGAGCCGCGAGCTCTCCGTAGATTACAGTTGCAGCTTCCGCGGGTTCAGCAAGGATCGCGAGGTTTGGTGCACTCATGAAGTTCCTCGATTCTTAAAGTAAGGTTGGGATAAAACCAGCAGCAGTGGCAACAGCAAGCTGGTGGCGGCGGGAACATATCACAAAAGTACCCCCTGGTCCCACAAAATGTGCCCGCTCACGAGGACTCGCGGTAGGACGTTAGGACTGGACCGAATCGCGAAATGAGATTGTACCCTGGGACCGCGGGCGCCCTCGCCCGCAAACGGTACTCGATCAAAAAGCAAACTGAATCATTCCCCGCGAGTGTCAAGTTCACTCCATTAGCAGGCTCTTGGTTTCAGTTTCGCGTAATGCTTCTTCGACGTCCCTTTGCTTGATCCCTTCGGCGCTTTGGTAACGAATGAACTCAGGAATCAGGGCCGAGATTATGGCGGTGCCGACCACGCACAGGATTCCACCCGAGACGATGGAAGTTCTGACGCTGAAGAGCGTAGCCACCAGTCCGGCTTCAGTGTCGCCGAGTTTCGGTCCTGAGGTGTAGCTGATCATTTCCAGACCGGCGAGTCGCCCGCGCAGGTAATGGGGAATCGTCTGGCTCCACATGGTCATGCGAAAGACGGCGCTGATCATATCGAAGCCGCCGGCGAGCGCGAGAAAGAATAAGGCGAGATAGAGATTGTGGGTCAACCCGAAAAAGATCATCGAGACGCCCCAGAGGGCGGCGGCGATTGCCACTAGCAAACCATGACGATTGACTCGCCCGGTCCAACCCGAACTCAGCGTCGCGGCCAACGCGCCCACTGACGGCGCCGCATAGAAGAATCCGACCGTGCCGGCGCCGAAGGTTGCCGCGAGGGCGGGGAAGAGTGCGGTTGGCATTCCGAAAAACATCGCGTTCATGTCGATCAGATAGGTACCCAGAATGTCCTTGCGTCGCCAGGCGTACTGCAGGCCTTCGCCTACCGATCTCAAGTTGGGACGAACTTCGAGTTGCGTGGGAGCGGGTGCCGAGCGAATCAGAAACACGGCTGTAAGCGAGGCTACGAAGGTTACCAGATCAATGACGTAAGCAGTGCCGGCGCCGTAGCGTGCCAGGATAATTCCGGCGAGTGCCGGACCCAGAATTGTCGTCACGTTCCAACGCACGGCATTCAACGCGCTGACGGCGGCCATTAATTCTATGGGCACAATTTTTTGCAACAGCGATTCAAACGAGGGGCGCTGCAAAGCCACCATCCCGGCATGCAGCGCCGCGCAAACAAAGAGCAGCCAAACGCGCGGGTGCGCGAGCGTTGCATTGAACACCAGCAGCGCGGTCACCAGGGTTTGCCCAATTTCCGTCAACCGCAGCATCTTGCGTTTGTCGATGAAGTCGGCATAGGCCCCGCCGACGAACGCGAGCAGGAGGATCAGTACAAATTCACAAGCGCTCAGCAGGCCGACCAGAAAAGTAGATCCGGTTAACTGGTAAACCTGCACTGGCAGCACGACAAAACTCATCGCGGTGCCGAAGGCGGAAATAAGTTGACCAAAAAAGAGCAGGCGATAGTCACGCGAGATTCGTAAAGGCGAGATGTCCAGCAGCATTTATCAGCAACGAAGAACCCGGAGTGATCACAGACTAACACGGCCGCCAGTGAATCTCGATTGGCGATTGCTCACCACCGAGACGCAGAGCACAGGGAGTCTACCTGCGGAAAGCAGAAAAAAGACTTTACTTCACTAACTCGACCATTGACGCAAAGCGCTTCCGGCTATAGGATGACGCCGCCTTGGCCCACTCATTCTTCGGGCCGCTAATAGAACGGCGGGTTCTCAGAAACGCACGATCCCCGCCGGCGCAATTTTCGCTTCTGACAAAAAAAGGAGACTCACCACATGGCAGCCCTCGGCCGCACACTTTTCGTAATTCACCTGGTTTTCCTCTTGCTCGCGGCGATTCTGATCGGCGGTTCAATCGGCGGCTTTCTTGGCAGCGGTTACATGATCGTGGCCGCGTTAATCGTTATCGTCGCCTGGGGTATTTTTGCCGGCCTCACCATCAACGCGGTCCGCTTGGCCAATCGGGTTGCCGCTGGCGACGGCGACCTGACGCAGACGCTGCTCTGGTCCAACCGCCTCTTCATAACCTTGATAGCGCTGTCAGCCGTCACCGGACTCGCGCTGGGCTTCCTGGCGTTTGTAGGTTGCGGTCCACCGTGGTTGTCGAGTCTCTACCACTGGGCCGGCATGCTCGGAACGATACTCGGTTTCCTCGCGTTCTTTTTGTTGCCGGTGATCGTGCGTGCGTTTGTGGGCGAGTCGGACGAATATGCCACCTTTCACCGCTGGTACTGGGTCGTCTTCATGCCCTTAACTGTGATTGTGATCTGGGGGCTGGCGTGGCTGATTCCTTATATCATTCTCAAGGGCGACATAAATGAGAGCGAGTATGCCGCCAGCAACCGCGTTTACAAGTTGCCGTTTCCGCAAGGCGAGAGTAGCTGGGTGATTCAGGGCAACAACTCCGGACTCAACCACAACAACGCGAATAGCGGTCAGAAGTTTTCCTGGGATTTTCGCCGCCGCTGCGGCACGCCGGTGCTGGCTGCGCGCGGTGGCACCATTCAAAGCGTGGTCGACACCAACGATGGTATGGGTGGCACCAACAATCAGATCCAAATCAATCATGGCGACGGAACCATTGGGTTTTACCTGCACATTGAGCGGGGCAGTGTGCCCGCGCGCTTTCGGACGGTGGGAGCGACGGTATTGCAGGGACAGCAGATTGCGAAGGTGGGCAGCGTGGGAAACAGCATGACCGGCCACGTTCACTTCATGGTGAAGCAGGGAGCTAATTCGATCGGCGTGAGTTTCACGGACGTGACGGATGATCGCGGCATTCCGCGGACGTTTAGTTCCTACACTTCCGGGAACCGCATCGTACCGTGAGCCTTTCGCTTGAGAACGCAGATTAATAAGAAAGCTTGCTCTGCGTTACCTTTGCGTCCTCGGCGCCTCTGCGGTTGGCTCGGAGCGACAATCTTCACCGCCCAGGCGCAGAGCACGCCGAGGTCACGCGCAGAAGAATGGCGAATCAGATCAGCGGGTGAGTCGGTATAACAATACGGCAGCACGCTTAATCTGGCGCGGCAGCGTATCGAGATCTGCGTACTCGCCTTTCGCATGTGCGCCGCCGCCCGTGGCGCCCAAGCCGTCGAGGCCCGGAAGCAAATGCGTGACATAGGCCACGTCGCCCGCACCGCGTTCGCCCGGATCGAGTCCCACAACTTTTCCAAATCCCAGGTCCTGGCTAACCCTGTCGAGCTGGCGCAGCAACTCATAGTTGCCCGGACTGGGCGGCATCGAAGGAATGCCATCGAAGAAAGTGATCTTCGCCGTCGTGCCCGGTAAACTCCTGGCCACGATCGCCCGCATCTTCGCCCGCGCGGCTTCCTTCTGCTCCGCGGTTATAAAACGCAAGTCTCCACGCACTACTACTCTCGCGGGTACCACGTTGGTTTTGCCACGCGTTGTCAGGTTCTGCTCCTTCACTTCAACCTCGGTACCGCCTGAGATGACTGACGGATTGAAAGTCAGGTACTGTTCGCCGCGAATCGTTTCATAAAACTGACTTAGGATGCGGGCTGTTTCGAAGATTGCGCCGTCGCCCATGCTCGGCTTGAAGATGGCGGAGGAGTGGCCGGTGCGCGCGCTAACTTCAAGCAACCAGTCGCTGGCGCCCCGCCGCGCAATGGTGGCGACGTTGCTGCCGCCGTTCTCAAAACTCAACACAAGATCGCTACGCTTAGCCGCGGCAATCATGTCGCCACGGCTGGTCTCAACCGGATCGCCTGAATCTTCTTCATCCCCCGTGAGCATCACGATGATGCTCGCGTCTTTAAGCGCGCCGGTGTCGTGCAGTGCTTTCAACGCGAATAGTAAAACTACGTCGCCGGCCTTCATGTCTGATGTGCCGGTACCAAATGCCTTGTTTCCCCGGCGCTGAAAATTTTCACCGTGCAGCACAGTGTCGATATGGCCGAGTAGCAAAACACGCTTACCTTTCGTACCCGATTTCTCAGCCAACAGGTGACCGGCGCGTTTCATCTCGGGCGGCATCGTGATCCAACTGGCGTTGAAACCGAGCGCTGCCAATTCATTCTTGAAGACTGCGCCGACCGCGCGTACGCCGGCGAGGTTTTCGGTGGGACTCTCGAGGTTGACGGCCTTCTCGAGCAGCGCGACGGCCTCAGTCGTGTGGGCATCGATGTAGTCGAGAAGTTTCTGTTCGCCGGGAGAAATCTTTTGCGCGCAGCTGAACGGAGCGGCTAAGACTACCAACACAAACGCAACGACAATCTTTCGCAACGCTGCTGGGCAAAGTCTTTTGCAAATGGCGGTCATAGTTGTCACTCCGATTTCAAGTTATCTGTGTCTCAGCTGGTACCTGGGCTGAGTGGCGGAATTTCAACGTCGGAATTTAAAGAATGCCACTGCAAGCACAATGACTTCAATAAGCGAGAGCACGATCAGGAGATATTTGGCCGGTTTCCTAAATGCAGCCGAACCCTCCGGTTGATCTTGATCTCTACCTTTGCTCATGATCGGATCTAAAAGTAGCGACGGAATCGATATTAAACATCAAAGGGATCTTTGTCAGTTAGGTAAGGAGCCGATCCCGTGTGATTCGCCCGGGTCGCGAGCCAGGCTCGCCTTCTAGTATTCCATGATGAGCGAAACATCCGCCAAGATCTGAGGTTGTAACCCCAGGACGCATTAGCTGCGTCGGCTCTGAATGTGTGAGTCCAAGTGCGCAAAAGAAATTGCCTGCTCGGGATCGGCATCGATTTCCGCGGCGCGACGCAGAGCTTCGCCGATGCCCTCATCCTCGTCCCATAAAACACCCGGAAGAGAGCGCAGGAGATTGGCTGCAAGGACCGCTCGTTTCTTTTCTAGCAGGTCGAGCCTGAGTTTCTTTACTTCAACGATTGTCGCCATGCGCGAA
>JAVEEA010000058.1 GCA_030840675.1 Pyrinomonadaceae bacterium | reverse complement strand
AATCTTCACGCGATTACCAGCCGGCAAGATCCCAAAATGTTGGCCGCCGCGAGCCGAGAACTGGCACGAGTTTATCTCGCCGTTGGTATCGACCCGGCAATTTCAACCGTCTTCATCCAATCAGATGTGGCCCAACATGCCGAGTTGACCTGGGTTCTTAACTGCACCGCGCGGATGTCGGAGCTGGAGCGCATGACGCAGTTTAAGGACAAGGCGCGCAAGCAAAGCGAGAAAGTTGGCGTGGGTGTATTCGACTATCCGGTGCTGATGGCGGCGGACATTCTGCTTTACCAGACCGACCTGGTGCCGGTCGGTGACGATCAGAAGCAGCACCTGGAATTGACGCGCGACCTGGCGATCCGATTTAACCGCGACTACGGTGAAACGTTTCGTGTTCCTGACGCCTTCATTCCGAAAGTTGGAGCGCGGATCATGTCGCTGTCTGATCCCGCGAGTAAGATGTCGAAATCGGATGACGACCCCAACGGCTGCATCCGTTTGCTGGACGATGCCGAGAGCATCCAGCGAAAGTTTAAGCGCGCAGTTACCGATTCGGGCACGGACATTCGCTTCGATCCGGAGCGGCCCGCAGTCACAAATTTGTTGACGATCTTTCAGCTCTTGACGGGCCAGACTCCCGAACAGGTTGAAACGCATTTCGCCGGTAAAGGTTACGCGCAGTTGAAACGGGATTTGGCAGACGCTACCATCGCTTTTCTGCGGCCGGTGCAAGAGCGAGTGCGCACACTCGACGATGATGAATTGAGCGCGCGCTTGGAGCAGGGGGCCGCCAAAGCGCGGAATATCGCGAGCGTGACCTGGGAAGTAGTTAAGGATCGCGTGGGTCTTTCCGTCACGAAGGGATCGGCGGAAGAAATGCGCGAAGGATCGGCGGGAAGTTAAATGGAAGAAGCGAACGAAGCCACTCAATCTGTCGCGGAAGAAGTTCCGGTGTCGGGACCGATTGCCGGTGCGATTGACGTTACTGGCTCGTCACCCGAAATCGTTTCCGATAATACCTCCGACGATCTCAAGATCGTCATGGGTGAGTTTGATGGTCCACTCGATCTGTTGCTCCACTTGATACGCCAGGAGCAGATAAACATTTACGACATTCCGGTCGCGCGCATCGCCGATCAGTACCTGCGTTACCTACAGGCTATGCAGGAACTGGATATCGCGGTGGCCGGGGACTTCCTGGTGATGGCGGCCACGCTGATTGAACTCAAGACCCGGATGTTGCTCCCGCGCGACCCGTTTGCGCCGCCCGAAGAAGAAGACGATCCGCGCCGCGACCTGGTTGATCAACTGCTTGAGTACCAGAAGTACAAGGCTGCGGCCCAGATGCTTTGGTCGCGCGCAACTGTGGAACGCGCAGTTTTCAAACGCGCGGAGATCGAAACTGATAAAAACAATCCTGAAGTGGCGGTCGGTTTGTTTGACCTGTTGAAGGTTTTTCAGGAGATTCTCGCGCGCCACAAAGAAGAAGTAATGATGGAGATCGAGCGTGAGGAGGTCTCTTTGGCGGAGATGCTCGAACGCTTGCGAAACATGGTGATGTCGGCGGGGGAATTGAATCTGCGCGTGTTCTTCGAGCGCGCGCGGTCGCGGCGTGAATTGGTAGTCGCGTTTCTTTCAGTGCTGGAACTGGTGCGGACGACGGAAATAAAGTTGATTCAGGAACAAACCTTTGGCGACATCGTGGCGCGGGTTGCCAGTTGAACCAGGTTCAAGCAGTTGCGAGTTCAAGCTGCGTGGCGATAACGCGTAACGCGGACGGAATGCTGGGCCGTCGAACTGTTGACGAGCGGTAACCCAAGCTAAAGCTTAAACTCTGAGCGGCGGACGAACAACGGAACACGAAATGAACGACGAGACAACCGAAACCGAAGCAGAGGCAACGCCCGACGAGGCCGCGCTCAACGAGGAAGCCAGCCGCGAGCTCGCCGAGATGGTGGCGGCGGAAGAGCCAACCGCCGAAGCTGACACGACGACCCTAACGGAAACTTACGTGGTGCAGAATGCGGCCGAGCGCAGCGCCATAATAGAGGCGCTGATCTTTGTTTCCGAAGAACCGCTGAGCGTGAAGACGATGGCTGATGTGTTGCGCGAAGATCGCGCGGTGGTTGAGGCCGCGGTCACGGAGTTGGCCCTGGAGTTCAACGGACGCAGCGGCGGGTTACAACTACGCGAGGTTGCGGGCGGTTGGCAATTTGCCACGCGCCCCGAATTTCACGAACACGTGCGCGCGTATTTGAAGTCGCGTCCGAGCGCAAAGCTTTCGATTGCGTCATTGGAAACGCTGGCAGTGATTGCTTACAAGCAACCAGTGACGGTGCCCGAGATTTTAGAAATACGCGGCGTGCAATCGCCATCCTCGATCAAAACATTGCTGGATAAGAAACTGATTGTGGCCAAAGGACGAAAAGAAACGGTGGGACGTCCCATGATGTACGGTACCTCGAAAGACTTCCTGATGCAGTTTGGTTTGAAGGACCTCGGTGAGTTGCCGAGCATGGAAGATTTTCAGGATCTGGCCGGCGGAGAAGCGTGAGCCGCGGAGAAGACTGAAGCCATTTTCCCTTTGTCATATTAGATTTTTCATTCGCGATCGACTGATTACTTCCATGCAAGAACGACTTCAAAAACTAATTGCCGCGGCCGGTATTGCGTCGCGCCGTCACGCCGAGCAAATGATTACCGCGGGTGAGGTTACCGTGAACGGGAAGGTGATTACCGAACTCGGCACCAAGGCCGATCCGGAGAAGGACCACATAAAAGTTCGTGGCAAGCTCATCAACCCCACGCTGGAGCGGCGCGAAAAAGTTTACGTGCTGCTGAACAAGCCGAAGGGTTACTTATCGAGCGTCACTGATCCCGACGGACGACCAACCGTGCTGGAACTGTTGCCCCCTTCGCTGGGAAGGGTTTATCCAGTCGGACGCCTCGACTTCAACACCGAAGGCCTGCTGCTGTTGACCAACGACGGCGACTTCACGAATTTCATCACCGCCGCGCGCAACAAGGTCGACAAAGTTTATGAAGGAAAGGTGAAAGGTATTCCTGAAGAGCAGGCAATCGCGCGCTTGCGGCGCGGGGTCACGCTCGAGGATGGCACGCGCACGGCACCGGCCAAGATTCGCAGGGTGGGCGAGACTGAAACCAACACCTGGTTTGAAATTCTCCTTCACGAAGGGAAGAACCAGCAGATTCGCAAAATGTTTGAGCTCATCGGTCACTCCGTGATCAAGCTGCGGCGCTCACGCATCGGCACTCTTCGCGACGACGAGTTGAAGCCCAAGGCCTGGCGCCGGCTCACGCCCGACGAGGTCAAGCTCCTCATGCAGAAACGAACGCCGCGAACGAAGCCGAAGCCGCGGTCGAACACGAACGCGGCCAGTCACGGTTCGCCGCGTCAATGAGGTAGAATAACCTTTACCGCATTCCGTCGATCAATCTCCCTTGGGACAGGTTTCGCCTGTCAAAAGTTGACAGGTAGGGATGCGTTTGCGCGGAAGTCTCGAGCGAGGAGATAGCGGGAAACACGAATGGACTTCGAATTATCAGAGGAACAACAACAGGTCAGGCTGAGCGTACGCGAGTTTGCCGAGGCTGAGATTGCTCCGCATGTGATGGAGTGGGACGAGGCGCAGCACTTTCCGGTTGAACTGCAACCGAAACTTGCCGAGTTGGGACTGACCGGCGTCCTGTTTCCTGAAGAGTATGGTGGCGCGGGCCTGGGTTACGTGGAATATGCCACCATCATCGAGGAGTTGTCGCGCGTTGACGGTTCGGTCGGCATCTCGGTCGCCGCGCACAATTCGCTTTGTGCTAATCACATTTTCAAGTTTGGCACTGAGGACCAGAAACAGAAATATCTCGTGCCGTTAGCGAGCGGCAAACACCTGGGCGCGTGGGGACTAACGGAAGCGAATGCCGGCTCAGATGCGTCGGGCACCCGCTCGACGGCCGTCCGAAAAAACGGCGGCTGGTTAGTGAACGGCTCGAAAAATTTTATCACTCACGCGATTCACGCCGATACGTGTGTAGCAGTGGCGGTGACCGATCGGGCCAAGCGTAGTAAGGGAATCACCGCGTTTGTTTTTGAAAGGGGAATGGCGGGTTTCTCTCCGGACAAGAAAGAGAACAAGCTCGGCCTGCGCGCGTCCGAGACGGCCAGCGTCGTATTCGCGGATTGTTTCGTCCCTGACGAAAATCGACTGGGGGAAGAGGGACAAGGTTTTGTTAACGCGATGGAGATTCTTGACGGCGGCCGCATTTCTATTGCGGCACTCGCGGTCGGTATCGCGCAGGGCGCTTACGAGTCGGCCCTGCGTTACGCGCAAGAGCGGCAACAGTTTGGCAAACCGATCGCGGAGTTTCAGGCCATCCAGTTTAAGCTCGCGGACATGGCGACCAAAATCGATGCGGCGCGCCTGTTGATGTATCGCGCTGCCTCGCTGAAAGACGCCGGTCGCAGGACCACGAAAGAGTCGTCGATGGCCAAGTTGTTTGCTTCAGAGATAAGCGTTAACGTTTGCGAAGAGGCGATTCAGATTCATGGCGGCTACGGCTATACCAAGGACTACCCGGCGGAAAAGTACTGGCGCGACTCGAAGCTGTGCACCATTGGGGAAGGCACGTCGGAGATCCAACGCATCATCATCGCCAGAGAAATTTTACAGCAGGCTGTTTAGTAATTGGATTCCGCACCCAACAATTCTTCACTCATCGATCGGATCGCCGCGGGTGACACGCGTGCCGTAGCGCGTGCGATCTCGAAGGTCGAAGATTTTTCCGCGGATGCCGCGGCGCTGATGAAGCAGATATTTCCCCTGACCGGGCGCGGGCTGGTAATCGGGATTACGGGGGCGCCCGGCGCCGGCAAGTCGTCACTGGTTGATAAACTGGCGCTGCATTACCGGCGCGCCGGCGAGCGAGTTGGAATTGTAGCCGTCGATCCTTCCAGTCCCTTTTCCGGTGGCGCGATCCTCGGTGATCGCATTCGCATGCAGACTCTCGGACTCGACCCGGGCGTCTTCATACGTTCGATGGCTACCAGGGGTAACCTGGGTGGACTGGCGCGCAGCACCGTCGATGCCGTTTCGATCCTCGACGCCGCGGGTTATCACAAAATAATTATCGAGACGGTGGGCGTGGGCCAGGATGAAGTTGAAGTAGTCAAGGCGGCGGATGTCTGCGTGGTCGTGCTGGTGCCGGGGATGGGTGATGACATCCAGGCAATCAAGGCCGGCATCATGGAGATCGGCGACATCTTCGTCATTAATAAAGCTGACCGCGAGGGAGTGAATACTACCGAGAAGGAACTCGAGGCGTTGCTCTCGCTGGCGATGCGCGACGATTTGTGGGAGTCGCCCATCGTTAAGACCGTCGCCCCCGAGAGTAAAGGAATTCAGGAGCTGGCGGCCGCGATCGAAAAATATCGCGAGTTCCATTTAACGTCTAAATCCGGGGCCGGCCGGCGGCGCGCGATAGCTCGCTGGCGAATACTTGAATTGCTGCGCGACCGGCTGGTGGCGCAAACGCTGGAGTCGGAATCCGCATCCGAAAAGCTTGAACTGCTGGCCGGAGAAGTTGCCAGCAGGCGGCGAGATCCTTATTCTGCCGTGGAAGAGTTGCTGGGCAAGTGAACGAAGCTCTTATGAACGTTGACCACATTGGGATCGCGACGCAGCGAATTGACGACTCACTCGCTTTTTGGCGAGACGCGTTGGGACTGGAAGTAACTGCGACCGAAGACGTGACTGAACAAGGCGTCCGGGTCGCGATGTTGCCGCTGGGCGATACGCGCGTCGAGCTGCTTGAACCGTTGAGCGAGGATTCGCCGGTGGGAAAATTCCTGCAAAAGCGGGGACCCGGAGTGCATCACATTGCGGTGAGAGTGGCGGACATATGCGCGACGCTGGCACGTTTGAAGGAAAACGGCACGCGCCTGATTGATGAGACACCACGCCGCGGAGCGGGTGGTTGTCTGGTAGCATTTGTTCATCCGACTTCAGCTAACGGAGTACTGCTCGAGTTAGTGCAACACGATTAGATTCGTTTTTTAGAAAGGATAATTATTTTGAATTCAACTAGCAAAGCATGGATTGCGGCGGCCGTGGCCTTACTTTTTGCCGGCGCGCTAATCTTCTGGCAACTCAAAGCGAGGACGTCCGATTCACTCAACCTTTCCGCGGAAGACATGGCACTGATAGCGGAGGACCAGTCGCCGGGCATTCGCGCGAAGCTCGCCTCAGATCCGGAAGCGAAGAAGGGCTTTGCCGAGGACTTGCATAAACTGCTGGCCGTCGCGGAAGAAGCGCGGCTAAAAGGCATTGGCAACCGTCCCGACGTGAAGCGCCAGCTTGATCTCGTAAAGTCCGTAGTAGTTGCCGAGAGTTATTTTAAAGCGCAGGGTGTGGGCCCCAACGGTCCTAATATTTCGGACCAGGAGATCGATGACTACTTCAAGCAGGGCGCTAACCAGGCCAAGTTTGATCAATTCATAAATGATGCCAAGGCGAAGAACCCGCAAATGGCCGGCACCGAAATCCCCGAAGAACAACTGAAGAATATCAGGAAGCAACTGGGCCAGGTGCTGGTGGGCGAACAGCGTGCGATAGCGAGCGGGGCCGATAAGTCGCGCAAGGTGGAGTTACAAACCAAGCTGGAGCAGGCGCGTATCCTCGCGCAAACCTATGCGCAGGAACAACTGAAAGACAAGATGACTGCGACCGATGCGGAGGTTGACGAATACATCAAGCAGCATCCGGAATTGGACTCCAAGCAAAACCGCGGCAAGGCGGAGGAAGTACTGAAACGTGTGCGCGCCGGTGAGGACTTCGGCAAGCTCGCCGCTGAGTTTTCCACCGATCCAGGCAGCAAAGACAAAGGCGGCGACTTGGGTTGGTTTGGCAAAGGCCAGATGGTCCCGGAATTTGAACAGGCCGCGTTTGCGTTGAAGCCGGGTGAGATCAGTGATCTAGTCGAGTCGAAATTTGGCTTCCACATCATCAAGGTCGACGAACGTAAAACGGAAACGAAGGACGGCAAGTCGGAGGAGAAGGTCCATGCCCGGCACATCTTGATCGCCGAACCCGCGGGGGAAGGTGACAATCCTTTTGGACCACCAAAGAGCGGCCGCGATAAAGCGCGTGCTGCCGTCGAACAGGAAAAGCAGAAGAAAGTACTCGACGACATTGTGAAGCGTTCGCATGTGACCGTCGCCGAAAACTTCACCGTGAAGATGCCCGAACAACAACCGCAACAGGGCATGCCTCCCGGGTTCGGTCCGCCGCCTGAGCAGTCGGGACCAGCGCCGGTTGAGCCGGCTGCCGCAGCGCCGAAGCCGAAGGTCGCACCCAAACCGCGCAAGCAGTAACGTGCAGAGAAACGCAAATGCAGTTTGGCGACTATCGCGTGGAGATCATTCCCGACACCGAGTTTCGCCTGGATGGCGGCGCGATGTTTGGGGTAGTACCGCGCACGCTCTGGTCGCGAGTGTGTCCGCCCGATGACCAGAATCGTATCCGCATGAACATGAATTGTGTGTTCATCGACACCGGTCACCTGCGAATCCTGATCGAAACCGGTATCGGCGATAAGTGGTCCGCGAAACACAGGGAGATGTTTGGCATAACGCGGCAGCGGTCCCTCGCTGACTCTCTGCGGGCAATCGCCGGAGTGGAGCCTGACAGCATTGATGTTGTCGTCAACACTCACTTGCACTTCGATCACGCAGGGGGCAATACAGAGTTGAACGAGGCGGGTAAGGCGGTGCCGGCGTTTCGCAACGCACGGTATTTTATTGCCCGCGCTGAAGTGGCCCATGCCGACGAGCCGAGCGAGCGAGATCGGGCGAGCTACCTGCCCGACAGCTGGCAGCCGTTGGTTGCGAGTGGTCAACTGAAGTTGCAGCCGGCTGATTATGAAGTAGCACCAGGTCTGCGTATGGAGACTTACGCGGGTCACAACCGTTCGATGCAGTGCTGGCGTTTGCAGCGCGAGGGACAAACGCTTTTCGGTTTCGCCGATCTTGTGCCGATGCGCGCGCACGTCCCGTTTGCCTGGATCATGGGTTACGATCTTTATCCGGCGGAAACTTTGGCAGTGAAGAAGCAGCTTTTGCCGCAGGCAGCTCGCGAAGGTTGGACCTGTTTGTTTTACCACGACCCGGATGAGCCGCTGTGCAAGTTGGTTGAAGAAGATGGCAAACTGCGCGCCGAAGGATGCGAACTGTAGCGGTGGCACTCCGAGCATGCTCGGCTTTGACGCCTGCGAAATCACGACATGGAAACAGTAAAAATCGGGATCATTGGCGGCAGCGGTTTGTACCAGATGCCGGAGCTTGAGGACGTCGAGGAGATCGTGGTTGACACTCCTTTTGGTTCTCCGTCTGACGCGTTCATCGTCGGCACGCTCGAAAACCAGCGAGTCGCGTTTCTGCCGCGACACGGACGCGGCCACCTTTTCACCCCGACCGAAGTACCTTTTCGCGCAAATGTCTATGCCATGAAGTTGCTGGGCGTCGAGCGCATTCTGTCGGCGTCTGCGGTGGGTTCACTACAGGAAGAGTTTGCGCCGTTGGACATGGTGATTCCGGACCAGTTTTTCGATCGCACTCGCGCACGCGCACGCGAGTCGACCTTTTTCGGTGAAGGCATTGTGGCGCACGTAGCGTTTGCTCATCCGGTCTGCGAGGAGTTGGGCGACGTACTCGAAGAGTCGTGCCAGGTTACCAACGTTAAGGCGCACCGCCGTGGGACCTACCTGTGCATGGAAGGGCCGGCATTCTCCACCAAAGCGGAATCTGAAGTCTACCGGTCGTGGGGCATGAGCGTCATCGGCATGACTAATCTGCAGGAGGCGAAGCTCGCGCGCGAGGCGGAGATTTGTTACGCCACTCTCGCCCTCGTTACCGACTATGACTGCTGGCACCCGGGTCATGAGGCCGTCACCGCGGATTCAGTAATCGCTTATCTCAACCGGAACGTGCGCAACGCGCAGCTCATCATGCAGGACGCAGTAAAACGTTTGGGTGAGCAGGAGCGCAGTTGTAAGTGTGGTTCGGCGCTGAAGAACGCAATCTTTACGGCCCCGCACCTGTGGCCGGAAGCGACCCGTAAAAAGCTCGACGCCATCGTCAAAAAGTATGCGCTGGTCTGAGGAATCGGCATCAAAGCTGGTGCTTTCGGAAATCGCGAATGTAAAAGGTGGTTTATGAAGAAGAGTTTTGTTGTGACCGTTGTTTTGTTGGCGAGCCTGGCCGTGTCAGTTTCAACTGCGTCTAGCCAGAAAGCGAAGACTGGCCCAGACCCCGCTTTGGTGCGCGACTCCGAATTGGAGAAAGACTCGCTGCACAACCTCGAGGTCGCACGGCACTACTTCAAACAGAAGAAAGCCTACCTCGCCGCGCTCAAACGTTGCGAGGAGATTGATGCCGGCAACCCGACCTTCGCGCGCCTGGATGAAGTGCTATACATCGCCGGCGAAAGCAGCCTGCGCCTGGCGGAGTCCGGAGGTTTGCAGAAGACGAAGAAGACCATCTCCCGCGACATGGAAGCGAAGAACGCGCAGCCGGCAAAATACAAAGACCCGGATGAGTTGCGGCAGGACGCGCGCATCTATCTTTCCCGACTCGTGGCTGGTTTCCCGAACAGCGTTTTTCATAAGCAGGCGGAAGCCGACCTGCAGCCTTTGGGCGGCGCGCTCAAACCGGAAGGCAACACTCCGTAAAGTCTGAGCCCAAATTTCAAATCTGAACTGTGGGCTGCAAATCTGCGATCTCAAATCTGAAATCTGAAATCAAAACAAACATATGTCACTTCTGGTAGTTGGTTCGGTGGCCTTCGACGCGGTCGAAACGCCTTTTGGTAAGTGTGAAAAAATGCTGGGTGGTTCGGCTTCCCACTTTTCGATCTCCGCCAGTTATTTCACGGACGTGCGCATCGTCGGTGTCGTCGGCGGGGACTACAGCGAAGCCGAACAGTCGGTTTTCGATAAGCATGGAGTTGACACTTCCGACCTCGAACGCATTCCCAACGGCAAAACGTTTCGCTGGTTTGGACGTTACGACTACGATCTGAACACCGCGCATACGCTCGACACCCAGCTCAACGTGTTCGCCGACTTTCAACCGAAACTTTCGCAGGCGTCGAAGAGTGCGCGGCTGGTTTTCCTTGGCAACATTCAGCCTGACCTGCAGCGCGGCGTCCGCGAACAAGTGCCCAACGCTGAACTCGTTGCGCTCGACACGATGAATCTCTGGATCGACATCGCGCGTGAGTCGCTGCTGCAAACGATCAAAGGCGTGGACGTCGTGATCATAAACGACGCCGAGGCGCGGCAGTTGACTGAAGTGCCAAATCTCATCAAGGCCGCTCGTACGATACTTTCCTGGGGACCCAAGGCGTTAATTGTGAAGCGGGGCGAATACGGTGCGGCACTGTTTACCAAAGACAGCTATTTTGCCATTCCGGCCTACCCGCTGGAATCGGTTTTCGATCCGACCGGCGCGGGCGACACGTTTGCCGGAGGCTTCATGGGTTACCTCTCCAGCCAGGAGAAACTCGACGAAGCCGCGATGCGCCGGGCGATGATTTTCGGATCGGTGATGGCGTCATTCAACGTCGAAGAGTTTGGCACCGCGCGCGTTGAGAAGTTGACCCCCGCGGAAATCAACGAACGCTTCCGCGCGTTTAAGCAGATGACAAACTTTGAAGAAATACCTTTTCAAAAGGCGTAACAAGCGAAAAGTGACAAGTAAGCACGAAAGCGTTATCTTACTTTTTACTTTTCACTAATCACTTTCCACTCGAGGGTACGTATGTTTTGTCCAGTTTGCGAATCAGAGTACGAAGCCGGCATCACGCGTTGTCCTGACGATGATTCCGAACTCGTTAAGCGCCTAACGTCCGAAACTACCAGCCACGATAACAGCGAAGCGAAGTATGTGCCGTTGCACCACCTGGGTTCGCCCGCCGAAGCGGAGATGGTGAACGACATCCTTTCCCAAAACGACATTCGCTCCGTCATCAAGTCAGGCGGCGCCGACGCCTTCTCGCCCTTGTTGTCCGCGACCTCAGAAGGCGCCGTCATTTTTGTCGACGAACGTGACTTCGATCGCGCCAGGGAAATTTACGCCTCGTTCTTTGGCGACGACACCACCCCGCTCACTGGCGGTACGCCGGACGACGACGAATAAGATCCGCCTTCCTGTTTAGTTGTGTGTGCACGCTGCGCCAGCTGGAGTTTGAACTCAGAACGTGATGCGTCCCATGGATGTCGAGCCGGAAGAAGCGATTGTAGTTTTTCTGACCGCGACCGACCGGACTGAGGCGAGTCGACTAGCCGAAGTGCTGGTTGAGAAGCGACTGGCCGCTTGTGTGCAAATAGTTAGCGACATCGAGTCGGTCTATCGCTGGCAGGGAAAGGTTGAACGACAGCGCGAAGTGCTCGTGATCGCGAAGACTTTAAGTTTGCGCTTTGCCGCTCTTGAGAGGGAAGTGCGGGCGCTTCACAGTTACGACACGCCTGAGATTGTTGCTGTGCCGCTGCTCCGCGGCTCAGTTCCTTACCTCGAATGGTTGAGCGCCAGCATCCGTGACGCCGAGTAACAGCTAGCTCTTGCTGCCTTCCGGATACACATCGGCAATCTCCGAGATCAAACTATTGCCGGCTCCCAGCGACTTCTGGCTGTCAATAATTATCCGCACCACTTCGGCGGGTGAATCGGTGACGTGCAAAAGTTTCAGGTCCTGTTCCGTGACTTTGCCGTCCCTCAACGCGTGCTCGCTAATCCAACCCAGTAAGCCGCCCCAGTAGGCGGAACCGAAAAGCACTACCGGAAAGTTGCGAATTTTTTTCGTTTGAATAAGCGTGAGTGCTTCGAAGAGTTCGTCGAGGGTACCGAAGCCGCCCGGAAAAATAATGAAGCCAAGGCTGTACTTAACGAACATCATCTTGCGCACAAAGAAGTATTTGAACTTCAGACCCTTAGTCAGATAAGGATTCGAGCCCTGCTCGAAGGGTAACTCGATATTACAACCGATGGACACGCCCTGCGCCTCAAACGCGCCCCGGTTCGCCGCTTCCATGATTCCCGGACCGCCGCCCGTAATCACCGCGAAACCTGCCTTGGCAAGCAACGCCGCCGTCTCTCGCGCTGACTCGTAATCGGGATCGTCAGTGCGTGTGCGCGCTGAACCAAAAATTGAGACGCCGTGCGTGAGCGTCGCGAGCTCGTCGAACCCTTCCACGAACTCACCCATGATGCGAAACACGCGCCAGGTGTCGGTATGGGTAAACTCCGCTGGTCCAGGCGTCTCGAGTAGTTGCTCGTCCTGAGTGGTACCGGGCGCGTGTTCGTCTGGAGTTTCTTTGTCTATGGTCATTGAGTCTCTCTTTGGAGTGCGGTGGCCGGACACCGCTTTCGCCCGTTTCGACTATTCGCAGCCTTCGTGATTTATCCTGAGGCGCCAGGTACCAAAGCGGCGCCTGGCCGCCGCACTCCATAATTACTAGATCCCCTGAGTGGTACCGGGCGCGTGTTCGTCCGGAGTTTCTTTGTCTTTGGTCATTGAGTCTCTCTTTGGAGTGCGGTGGCGGGACACCGCTTTCGCCCGTTTCGACTGTGCGCAAGCATCGCAAGTTATCCTCAGGCGCCGGGGGACCAAAGCGGCGCCTGGCCGCCGCACTCCATATTAAATGCCCATGATGTTGTAGCCGCAGTCGACGTGGATTACTTCGCCGGTAATCGCCGAGGCCATCGGGCTACAAAGAAATAGTGCCGTATCGCCCACTTCGCGCGGCTCCACATTGCGACGCAGCGGCGCGCGTTCGGCGGCATGCTTTAGCATCGTGCTGAAATCGCCGACACCGCGCGCCGAGAGCGTTTGAATTGGTCCGGCGCTGATCGCGTTGACACGAACGTTGCGCGGGCCGAGGTCATTGGCGAGATAGCGCGTAGTTGCTTCCAGCGCCGCCTTAGCGACGCCCATGACGTTATAACCGGCCACCACCTTCTCCGCGCCGTAATAGGTCATGCAAACGATGCTACCGCCCTCGCTCATCAGCGGCGTTGCCGCGCGCGCAAGTTGCACGAGTGAATACGCGCTGACTTCGAGCGCGGTGGCAAAAGCGTCGCGGCTGGTGTCGAGATACTCGCCGTTGAGCGCCTCACGCGGCGCATAGGCAATGCTGTGAATCAGGAAGTCCAGCCGGCCAAACTCCGCGCCTACGCGTTTGAAAGTCGCGTCAACTTCCTCCTGCTTCGTTACGTCGCAGGCGAGCAATAGCGAACCGGGCATCGCGTCCTGCGTGAGTCCTGCGACGTTTTCCTGCAAGCGCTCGCCCTGGTATGTGAAAGCGAGTCGCGCGCCCGCTTCGTGCAGCGCCTGTGCCGTCGCCCAGGCGATCGAGCGTTTGTTGGCAACGCCGAAAACGATTCCGAATTTGTCTTTTAGCATAGGG
>JAVEEA010000006.1 GCA_030840675.1 Pyrinomonadaceae bacterium | reverse complement strand
CGCAATTTTGACGGCCTGGTGCGTGAGTTGGCCCACGAAGCGCTTGAGCTGGCTGAACGGTCACGGATCTAGACGAGCAGTACCGCAGCTGAAGCCGCGCTGCGAATGATACTCCAAGCACCAGGTTCAGTCTTTAGATTGTGTTTATAAACCCGGACAAGCTGAAGCTTGAACTCTGAACTAATTGAGTCTGAAAATTGATTCCAAACATTATCAACTTCGATTCGCTGCCGTCGACAAATCTCGAGGCTGCCAGGCTTGCGCGCGCGGGCGCGAACGAGGGTGTCTGCGTGGTAGCCGCCGAACAAACAGCGGGTCGCGGCCGTTTGCAGCGCGTGTGGTTGTCGCCGCCTGGCGCCGGGTTGTATTTCAGTATCGTCCTCCGACCCACGTTAGCACAGGGCGATTGGCCGTTGCTGACCTTGATGGCCGCGGTCGCGGTGCATGACGCGTTGCTGGCGGCGTGTTTAGTCGAGACTGACATCAAGTGGCCCAATGACCTTCTCGTCGCCGAGAAGAAACTTTGCGGCATCCTGGCGGAGACTGTGGAAACGCAACTCGGGCGCGCAGTGGTCCTGGGTATCGGTATCAACCTGACGAAAGACTCCCTGCCAGCCGAACTACAAGCGACGGCCACCTCAGTTGAGTCTGTTACCGGCGTGCGTCCCGAGTTAGCGGAGGTCCTGGGGGCGCTCGTGAGCGAGTTGGTAACGCAGTACGAATCGTTGCAGCGAGTTGGCGGAACCCGGAAGATCATTCGCGAGTGGTGCCTCCGTTCGTCCTATTGCGAAGGCAGACTAATTCGCGTGACTGAAGGTGGAGAAACTTTGGCAGGTACAACTCGCGGACTTGAACCTGATGGCGCATTGCGTGTAGAAACTGTTGGCGGGAAAATCAAAGTGCTGCGCGCGGGTGACGTGACCAGCGTGCGGCCAGATTAGCGGACTATGCGAAACCGGATTGTGTTGACGACCTTCGGCTCGTACGGCGACATCCATCCTTACATGGCGATTGCCGCGGAGTTACGCGCTCGCGGGCACCAGCCCGTCATTGCCACCAGCGAACTGTATCGCGAGAAGTTGCAGGCCTCCGGTTTTGAATTCGCGCCGGTGCGTCCAAATATTCCGCCGCCTCAGGAACAGGACGCGGAAACGATGGCGAAGGTCATGAATCCGCGCTCAGGCAGTGGTTATCTTTTGAATGAAATGCTTTTTCCCTTCGTGCGTGAGGGCTACCAGGATTTGTTGGCCGCGGTGGCGCAAGCAGACCTCTTACTGACTCATCCGATTTCATTGGCTGCTCCACTCGTGGCCCAGACGACTGGCATTCCCTGGGTTTCGTCTGTGCTGGCGCCGGTGTCGTTCTTTTCCGCATACGATCCGCCCGTGCCGCCCTTTTGGCCATGGCTGCGACACCTGCAATGGTTGGGACCGCGCGCGACTGCCGCCTGCTTTAGGCAGATCAAGAAAACTTTTCACAACGACTGCTACGATCAGTTTCGCAAAGAACTTGGTTTGCCTGACCGCGGTAGTCCGGTTTTCGAGGGCCAGCATTCGCCGGCGCTGATACTCGCGCTTTTCTCCGAGCTGTTCGCACAACCACAACCCGACTGGCCGACGCAATCGCGTATTACCGGTTTTGCGTTCTACGACGGCCGGAATGAACTCGCGATGCCGGCTGAGTTGACGGAGTTTCTCTCCGCGGGTGAGGCGCCGATCGTTTTCACACTCGGTTCATCCGCGGTGTGGGTGGCCCATGACTTCTACCGGCAAAGCATTGCGGCCGCGAAGTTGCTCGGGCGTCGCGCCGTATTACTGATTGGCGACGAACGCAATCAGATCGCAGGGCCTTTGCCGCCCGGGATGATTGCCGTTAACTACGCGCCCTTTGAGGCGTTACTCGCGCGGGCGAGCGCGATGGTCCATCATGGGGGGGTCGGCACCACCTCGCAGGGATTGCGTGCCGGGATTCCCACGCTGATTGTGCCGTTCGCTTTCGATCAACCCGACAATGCGGCGCACGCTGCCCGGCTCGGCGTCAGTCGCACGTTGCCGCGCGTTAAATACCGGGCCGCCCGAGTTGCGCAAGAACTCAACTTGCTCGTGACGCGCTCGGACTATCAAAGCAAAGCGTCTGAGGTCGGCGCACTGCTGCGTCGTGAGCAGGGCGCCGTCACTGCCTGCGACTTGATCGAACAGGTCTTAGACGGAGCTGCGGTTGGATTGTCCGCTAAGCCTGAGGAGCCAGCTTATGCTGCTAGTTATTGACGCCGGCAACACCAACACCTCGCTCGGCGTTTTTCAAGGAACGGAACTTGTCGCCCACTGGCGTCTGACTACCGCGCGTTCGCGTACGGTCGACGAGTATGGCGTACACGCGCGGAACTTGTTTGAGTTGGCTGGTATTGATTTCAAGGCAATAAATGCGATTGCCATCGCTTCGGTCGTGCCGCCTTTGAACTACACGCTGAAGACAATGGCGGAAACATATTTTCACCTGACGCCTTTGTTTGTGGACCACACCACCGATACCGGACTGACGATTCTATACGAGCCCGCCGGCGACGTGGGCGCGGACCGGATCGTGGATGCGGTGGCGGCCATTGAGAAATACGGTGCGCCGTGTATAGTTGTTGACTTTGGTACTGCCACCACCTTCAATGCGATCAATCACGCAGCGCAATATCTGGGCGGTGTTATCACTCCCGGCATCATGATTTCGTCCGACGCTTTGTTTGAACGGACAGCAAAGTTGCCGCGCGTCGACATCCGCCGGCCCGGGCAAGTGATTGGCTCGTCAACGATCGCCGCCATGCAGTCCGGGCTCTATCATGGTTTCGTCGGCTTGGTTGACGGCGTGCTGAGAAAGATGATTGAGGAAATTGGCAACGCGCCGCGTACACCGCGCGTGATAGCCACCGGGGGGCTGGCGTCGCTTATCGCCACCGGATCGGAATTCATCGAGCTGGTTGACGACACGTTGACCCTTGAAGGTCTCCGGTTGATTCACGAACGCAACATCAGTCCCAAGTCGTCAGTCCTGAGTCCAAAAGGGGTGGTGTCCTGATGAGGAGTGACGCCCGCGCAGTTCGCTTCCGGGCATGTCCTTGGTATTTTCATTTTGCACTTCGAGTCAGCTCTTTGGTTTTTCACGTTGAATTATTTCAATTACTTTACCGAAATCGAAGATGCTTTTATCCGGCGACGCGCGAAGCATCTACTGCTCAGCCCGATGGATTGGGCCCTGATCGAGAGTTGGAAAGAGATGAGCGTGCCGCTGCACGTAGCTTTGCGCGGGATAGAAAAGGCCTTTGCGTCCTGGGAAGCGAAGCCGCGCAAACGTTCGATCAAGAGTTTGCTTTACTGCCAGGAAGAAGTTGAAGCACAGTTTGCGGAGTGGCGGGAAGCGCGCGTGGGCGCGGGAGACGATGCAAGCGGCGCGGCGGCCGAAATCAATGAAGCGTTGCCATTTTCGCGCATGGCAATTCTGGAACACCTGCAGCGCGGTCAGCTAAGTCTGCGCGAGGGCCTGACGGAACGTTTGCGAAGCGGGACGGACGATCTAACGGAGGCGCTCGAGCGCGCGGCGGCACTGCTCGGCGATTTGGTAGAGGACTTCGCGGCGGCCCGGCAACCAGACGCGCAAAAACTGGAGCTGTCGCTTTCCGGGCTGGAACACATGTTGAGCGATGCGTTACGATCGGTGGCGAGCGTCGCAGAAGTTGCGGCTATCGACTTGGAGGTTAAGGAGCAGTTGCAGCCTTACCGTAAACACATGGACGAGGAAAGTTATCGGCAAACGTTTGCTAACCTGCGATTGAAGCGCCTGCGCGAACAGTTTCGGGTGCCCCGTCTCAGTTTGTTTTATCTTAGTTAACCCGGACAATCGTTCGCCGAACTGCATATGTCCGAAGCCGGATAATTACGAGTATGGAACTTACTGGCGAGACAAATAATACCCAGGTGGTGGAAGTCGAGCGCGTGCTGCCGGGCGGTGTCGGCCTGGCCCACGCCGAAGGCATGACCGTCTTCGTTTCGCTGGCCGCGCCGGGTGATGTGTTGCGCGTCAGCATCGATCGCATCCAGGGAACCGTAGCCTTCGCGTCGATCCTTGAAATCGTAAAGCCCGGCCCGGAACGTATTGAACCTCCCTGTCCTTACTTTGGCCGATGTGGCGGCTGCGATTTTCAGCAACTGACTTACCAGGCGCAACTCGACATGAAGGTTGAGATCATCCGCGACTGTCTCCAGCGGATTGCGAAGGTCGACTCTCCACCGGAAATTTCCATCACTCGCTCAGCAAGCGAGTGGCGCTATCGTGCCCGCGCCAATTGGCAAGTGGATTCGGCTGAAGGACTGTTGGGTTACTTCGAAGCTCGTTCGAATCTGGTGTGTGACGTTGATTACTGCGCGGTGCTCGCGCCCGAGTTGCAGGAAACCATGGAGAACGTACGCCGCGCGCTCGTGCGGGAGCCTGACCGTCCAATCAGAAGTATCGACGTGGCCGTCGGCGACGAAGGCGTTTCCGTTGACCCGCCAATTGCCGGGTTCAATACGGACACGCTCAAGCGCACCATCGGGACTGAAACCTACTATTTCAACGCCGAAACTTTTTTCCAGGTCAACCTTGAATTGCTGCCACCGCTGATTGCCGCGGCCATTGCCGACAATCAGGGAAAAACGGCGGTAGACCTTTATAGCGGTGTGGGACTTTTCACCCTGCCCCTCGCGCGGCGCTTCGAACATGTCACGGCGGTGGAAGCTTATCCGCTGGCCACTACCTTTGCGCGGCTTAATCTGGATCACGCCGGAGTCGAGAATGTTACCGTTGCTACGTTGAGCGTGGTCGAATGGTTGAAGCACTATCGCTCGTTTGAGCCACCGGATTTTCTGCTGCTCGATCCGCCGCGTGCGGGCTGTGAAAGCATCGTGGTCAACGGACTCATCAGCTTGCGGCCGTTGCGCATTGCCTACGTTTCCTGCGACCCGGCGACACTCGCGCGCGATCTCAAAAAACTGATTGCCGGCGGTTATAGGCTTGACTCCGTCGCGGCTTTCGATATGTTTCCTCAAACCCATCACGTGGAGACGCTCGCGCACCTGTCATACCAAAAAACAAGTTCGCTGTTGTGACGATTACCTCTGGCCGGTGGTCGCCAGGTGAAGCTAGAATTTAACCCGCTGCAAAACATCTCTAGTCCCTGCTAGAGACTCATCACCCTCCGCTTCGTTACCAAAGTAAAGATGTCGAACCGTGTTCACGCGCAGGATTTTGCCGCGCATCCGTTGGCGTTGCTCGCGGCTGTGTTTGCGCTGGGTGTGCTGGGCGCGTCCGGCGACCGGCTTTCACTCGCGTCGTTGCTCGCAAGCGCCGCTGTCATGAGCGTCCTCGCTCTCGCCAGTTTGCTTTGTGGCCGTTTGCAAATGGCGACGGTGCTCCTAATGGCGGCGATGTTGTTTCTCGGTTGGTCTCTGGCTGTGATTGAAAGAGAAGAAGTCCCGGCCAGGCAACTACGGCGTTTGCTTAACGACGGAGTGATAGCGGTGGGCCAACCCGTGGAAGTCACCGGTGTGTTGGCCCGCGACCCGGAGATTTCGCCCGAACGCTGGTACTTGTTTCTTAAGGTCCAAAGCGTGCGAGTCAAAGACACGGAACTGGTGGCGGCGGGTGAGGTAGTACTGCTGATGCCGGTTGCCGGACAGGAGGCGCAAGCGGAAGTTGGGCAACTCGACCTGCGCTACGGGGCGCGGATACGCGTGATGACCATCGTCGAACGGGCCGACAGCTTTCGTAACCCGGGTGTTTCATCGTTTACCGAGTATCTCGATCGCCAGGGTTACGAGGCGACCGGATTCATTAAGAGTCCGCTCTTGATTGAACGCCTCGAGAACGAACGCGTGTTTCTGCCGCTGGCCTGGCTTTATGAGTGGCGTCGCAAACTGCAAGCGCAGATAGACGCTCACTTCGCCAGAGAAACCGCCGGTGTGCTGGACGCGGCATTCCTGGGAAACCGCTATGGACTCTCGCGTTCGACGGCGGAAAGGTTTCGCGACGGCGGGACTTTTCACGTGCTGGTAATCAGCGGTTTGCACATCACGTTTCTCGGCGGTCTGGTATTTCTGATCGCACGCCGGCTGACAAAGAAGCGAGCGCTACAGTTTCTGTTGTCCGTCGTCGTGCTGTGGGGTTACGCGCTCGCGGTGGGCGCTGAGTCGTCAGTGGTGCGCGCGGCATTAATGTTCTCGGTCGTACTGCTGGCGCCACTGGTATCCCGCCGCGCCTCGTCGCTTAACGCGCTCGGCGGAGCCGCGCTCGGGTTGCTGGTAATCCATCCGGCAAACCTGCTGGACCCATCGTTTCAACTGACGTTTGTTTCAGTGCTGGCGATCGTGATGTTCGCCTGGCCGCTGTTGGAGAAGCTGAGCGCGGTTGGTGCCTGGCGGCCCACGCGTGAGACGCCTTATCCGCCGGTCTGTCCGAGCTGGCTCAGAAGTTTGGCCGAGAGTCTTTATTGGAGCGAACGCCAGGAGCGGCGCGAAGCGGAACGACTGAACTACCGGTATCGACTCTTCAAGTCGCCCCTCGCCGCAAGACTCGAGCGGCTGCAACTTCAGCGCCTGTTGCGTTACACCTTTGCAGCGATTGCTGTTTCAGTCTGCGTGCAGCTCACCCTGCTGCCGTTCCTGGTGATCTATTTTCATCGCTTGTCAGTAGCCTCGCTGGTGTTGAATATCTGGGTCAGTCTACTGCTGGCGGGGGTGGCGTTATTTGCCGGCATCGCGTTGTTGCTCGTGCAAATCAGTCATGCTATGGCAGCGCCCTTTTTTGCAATCGCAAATGGTTTGAACTGGACGATGGTCCATGGCGTCGATCCGTTTGCGAGCATCGGTGCCGCTTCGATTCGTCTGCCGGAATATACCGGCCCGGCAGCCGCGATTTACGGTTTGTATTATGTGCCATTGATCCTGCTGGCACTCTCCCTGGCCCGTTGGCAGCCGTTGCGATCCCTTACCAAGTCTGATCGCCCGTCGTGGTCCAGGAAAATGTTACTTGAGATCTTTCGCAGCCGGAAGTTAAGCACAACGACCGCAAACGACTCGCAGGGGGGCGCGAAGATTTCATCCGGAGTTGTTTGGGTAGCAGCACTAGCTCAGTTGGTTGCGTTGCTTTTGATCGTGGGTCATCCATTCAGCGCGGGCAAGGCGAACGGAAAACTCCGCGTTGATTTTCTCGACGTGGGCCAGGGCGACGCTGCCCTGGTGACATTCCCCGATAACACCACGCTCTTGATCGATGGCGGCGGGAAGCCCGGGCCGGTACAGAATGCCAACCTGAATGCTGAACCTGAGGGTAGCTTTGAACGCGAAACGCGCAGCATCGGCGAGGCGGTCGTGTCTGAGTATCTCTGGTGGCGCGGTTTGGACCAGGTCGACTACCTGCTCGCCACGCACGCTGATGCAGATCATATCGACGGGCTGAACGACGTCGCGCGGAATTTCAAGGTGCGCGCCGCGCTGGTCGCTCGTGCTCCCGAAAACGATCCGGAATACGTGCGCTTCGCTAAAACCCTCGCGGAGCGGAACATTCCGATATGGCGAGTTGCGGCGGGCGATGTCTTGCGTGCGGGCGGTGTCCAGGCAAGCGTATTGTGGCCGCTGCCACAAACGAACCCGCTCGCGTCTTCGCGTAATAACGATTCCGTCGTACTGCGTTTGCAAATGGGCGATGTGGCTTTGTTGTTGACCGGCGATATCGAGATGGCCGGCGAGCGCGCCATGAGCGAAGCCCACGACAACCTGCATGCCGAGGTCATCAAGGTTGGGCATCACGGCAGTAAGACTTCCTCGACTGCGCAACTGGTCGCGGCGGTGCAGCCGCGTTACGCGGTAATTTCCGTGGGCCAGACTTCCGTCTTCGGCCACCCGAACAGGGAAGTGGTCGAACGCTGGACCGGGGCCGGCGCCCGCGTGCTGACCACTGGCCGTAGTGGCACGATCACCGCGACTACCGACGGCAAAAGCCTGAGCGTGAAAACTTTTGTTATGGAGCGGTGAAACTAGTTCAGGCTCTCGATGTCGTCCGGAGTATAGACATCGATTGTGGCGCTGCCTGGCTTGTAGGTGTGGAGCACGCCCAGCGGGGGCGCGTAGACGTGTATGGTGACGAGGTCCTGCTCGCTGACGTCAGGGTTGCCGAGTTGATGAATGTCGGGAACATCGGATCCGGTCACCGAGCCGGGCCCATGTTCACAGGCGCTCTGGTATTGCAAGCCAGCCAGGGCGTGGTAGCTGAAGGTGGTTTCCCACAGCATGCCGCTCTGAATTTTCACGCCGCCGTGTGAGCCATTATGATCGTGAATGGGAGTGCGCTGTCCGGGACGCCAACACAGCACCAGCAGCTCCACAAACTCGTTGCGACAGACGCGATGACGCCAGTAGTTGCCTTCCTTGAAACCCAAATAAGGCTGTAACTCTGCCGTCGAAATTTCGGCCGCCTCCAGCCAATCGTAAATCTGATCGAGGCTGGGTAGGCCAGTCAGCGACTCCAGCGTTTGCACCAGTGAACTGAGTGACAAGGGCTGATTCTTTATTTTATCCGGACGACTGTCGATGGTTTCGAGGTAGGTAGTCAAATTATTTATTTCTTCTGTGTGGAGTCGAGCCGGGGCTGTGGTCGCGCTGTGTTTATATTCCGTGACGAACGTTCAGTCAAGGCGTGCCGGATGGATGGCGAATGTTTTGAAATGCACCGACGGTTTAAGCGTTAAGGTTTGGTCCTGACAGTGGGCTCAGAGATTCAGCCGGAAATAGAAATGGTGCGCGGTGCCTCACCGTCTCCGGCAATCGCAATGCGCCAAACATTCGCAGGCAACGGGTAATTGCTCAGGCGCTCGCCCCATTCAATCACTACCACCGCGCGTTCGTCCGTTAGTAGTTCCTCGAGATCGACCGCGTGAGCCGCAGAGGGTCCTTCCGCCAGTCTATAGAGATCGAGATGATAAAGCCGCAACCGGCCCGCATAGGGATTTACCAGCGTGAACGAGGGACTGGTCACTTCTTCCGGATCAATGTCGAGTGCGGCGGCAAGGCCTTTGACGAAAACAGTCTTGCCCGCGCCGAGTGGGCCCGAGAGCAGAATGATTTCGCCGCCGGCGAGTTTGGCGCCGGTCTGTTCGCCGAGGGCGAAGGTTTCGGCGACATTAACGGCTTGCCAGGTGCCGACTGAGATGCGTTGTTGAGTTGGAGTTAGCACGAGTTGTTAACTGAATAAGTTCAATCGGCTGGGGGAGTATGCAGGCAGGATGCTGCGCTCCCAGGCGGGCGCTCTCCTATCGGGTCAAGCGAACGAATGGCGGCGCCGAGATACTCTCGAATGTCTGAGGCGACCATGGCACGCATCCCTAACTCGTGGGCGGCCAAATCGCCTGCGAGGCCGCCGAGGTAGAGCGCGGCAATTGTCGCGCTGAGCACGTCGGCATTTTCCCCCAATGTGCCGCGAGCCTGGGCGATGAACCCGGCGATAATGCCAGTCAGCGTATCTCCCGCCCCCGCGGTGCCGAGTCCGGCGTTACCAGTTGGATTAATGAACACGCGCCCGCCGGTGGCGGCTACCAAAGAACGCGCACCCTTGAGTACCAAAATGATTTGGTGTCGCGCGGCGAATTCACGCGCGACTGTTACCCGATCGTCCAACGCGTCCGGCACAGTAGTGCCCAGCAAGCGCCGCATCTCTCCGGGATGTGGCGTCAGTATTATTGGGTTCTCCTTTGTCCCTTGCAACTCGGCCGGCCAACCGCCGCCCGTGTAGTTTGCCAAACAATTAAGAGCGTCGGCATCGATGACGATCGGGGTGGTGCGTCGCTTCACGATCTCGTAAACAAAACGGCGCGTGCGTTCGTCCTCTGCAGACAAGCCGGGACCGACGGCAATGACATCCGCAGGCAACTGCAAGACATGGTCAATAGCTGCCTCACTCACGGCCCCGCGATCAGTCTCGGCGAGCGCCGTAGTCATGACTTCCGGCATCGCTCCTGCCGCGACCGTCGCTTGCGCCGAAGCTGGCGTAGCAATCGTCACCAAGCCGGCGCCCGAACGCATTGCAGCATTCCCGCAGAGAACAGCAGCCCCCGTGTAACCACGCGAGCCCGCAATCACGACCACGTGTCCGTGCGTGTTTTTATACGAGTCAGGCGCATAGCGCGTCGCCATCAGCCACTCGCGCGCGTCGCCGGCTTCTGTGACAAACAGCTCTGGTTTCGCCGCCGCGACGAGTGCTGCCGGTGAACCAATGTTTGCCACCACGAGCTTACCGTTGTAATGCGAAGCGGGCGGTAGCACGTTCGCTGGCTTGGGCGCCGTGAAGGTTACGGTCAGGTCGGCCTGCACTACCGCGCCGATTGGCGTTGCGGAGTCAGCGTTGAGACCCGATGGTACGTCGATGGCAACGATGAAGGGACGTTGTGTGGCTGAACGCTCACGCGCCTCTCGCAACATCTTCAGGTGCGCCACAACCTGTTCGAAGATTCCGACGAGGGGACGACTAAGGCCAGTCCCAAAGAGCGCGTCAACGATCAGGTCGTAGGCGCGCCGCGGCGTCGCCAGCTTTTCCCAGGCGGCCGAAGTGTCGCACTCGACAAAACTCAAGGGTGGCGGATGGTCCCCGGTACTGGCCGCGAAACTGGAAAGTTTTTGCACGCTTTCAAAGTTAGTGCGCGCATCGCCTTGCGACTCGGCGAGCGTTCCAAACAGCACGACGTCTGCGTGCGCACCCGCGCGCGCGAGTGCCAGCGCCAGAGCGGCTCCGTCGCCGCCGTTGTTTCCCAGGCCGCAGAGTATTTGTGTCTTGAGTCCCGCGAGTCCGCCGGCGAAGTGTTCGGCGAGCGCATGGAAACAGGCTTCGGCGGCGGCCTGCATGAGAAGCAGGGACGACGTTTGATAATCGCTGGTCGTAAGGCGATCAATCTCTCGCATCTGTTCGGCTGAAATGACGGGTTGCACGGTGCGATGATAAGGACGAGGGTGGGACGGGTCAATCCGTACGGAGTTGAGTGGTGTACTAACTCGTAGGGACGCACACGGGAGGACTGCATCGTCAAGTTAGTGGAAAATGAAAACGGCGGCCCGAAGGCCGCCCCGCCTTTGCCGCTGCGCTAACCAGTCCGTCTTTTTGGGATACTGGAGTAAAGATTGAATCGGGTTAAGTATCCAGAAATCCGCAAGAAATATTTTTGGGAAGGGAAACGGTAACGAGAACAACAAAAAGCCCGGGCAGGTGGCACCTGACCCGGGCTTTTTAAATAAGCGTTAGGCTATTCGACTTCGACCTCGACCTTGCCCGCGTTGCGACGTCTGCGGATGGCACCGGCAAATCCTGCCAAGCCGGTACCAAGTAAGACCATGGTGGCTGGTTCCGGGACCTCTCTCGGATCACCGCAGCCCTTGCAGAAGAAGAAGCTCTCATGGCCGCCCTGGGCGTCGGAGACGCTGGCAGACAGGCCGAGACGCAGATTCGGGTTGGTAGCAATTGCCGCTGCGAGTGCCGCGGCAGCATCGGTGTTCAGCGCGAACGTGAAATCAGACTTGCCTGTGCCGTTGCCATTCAGTGTGGCTTCCCGCAACTGGATAGCATCGGCAAGGTGGGCGCTGAATACCGCGTTGCCTGACTGATCATAAGCCGTCAGCACCAACGTATTCAGAACAATCGGACCCACGGGGCCGTTATTGCTGCCCCCCTTGTTGGGGTCGTTGATGTTCATGTTGATGCAAAGATTTCCGTTGGTGACGCCCAGGTCGGTTACGGAATAGGTCTGATTGTTAGCACCGGCCACGATTTGGTTGCCGGAAACCACATCACCTTTTTTGTTTGAGTTGTTGCTGTTTGGGTCGTAGGACACTGAGCCGAATCCGCTCGTTGCGGAACCCTTGGTTTGCAACACCAGCACGGTGTTGACGGTTCCCAGTCCCGCCGGTTGAATAATCCTTGGGCCCACGGGAACGATCAGAAAATTATCTGCTCGCGCGGTTGTACCCGCTAGAGTAAGCGTCAACAGCGCCCCCAGGGCCAGGATTCCTTTAGCTAAAAATTTGTTCATTTTCTTTCATTCCCTCCAAGTGAGCCAGAAAGTTCTTCGCTAGAGGCGAAGTCCTTGAGGCAAGAGACGGTTTAATTTCTTCACCTATCGGAAAGAACCAATCAAGAAAGGGTTCCAGAGATCTATTGCGGCCAGGAAGATAAAACTACTGAGTTAGCCGCCCAGGGAGTCACTTGCGGAGCCTCGCTAGCCGGAGCACGCGCGAGACGACGGCCCTGGCTTCTGCCAGTCCCAGGAACCATGCCGTGCCGAAGTAGCAGAGACCGTAGCTTCCGAGCACCACGGCGGCGAGGGGAATAGGATGCAAGTTTCCCAGCAAGAGCTTGAGGGTCCAGCCGAGGTCCGCACCGAGGATGGCCGCAATCCAGAGTCGGGTTACGTAGCCACCGGGCAAGCCAGTTTTGCCAATGCGGCGGTTAAGCGTGCGCCGGAGCAGGGCAAACTCAATCCAACCGGCAATGCCAGCGGACGCGGTTAAACCGGCCACGCCCCACTTGGGCTCGACTCCCAGCAGTCGCGGCAGGGGCAGGGCACAGAGATAGCCAAGCACTGAGGTCAACGCGACGCGAACGATCGCGTAGCGAAACGGCGTGCGGGTATCGCGTAGGGCGTAGTAGGTTGAAGAGTAGAGCCGAGCGAGGGTTGAGGCGAGCAGTCCGACCGTCGAACCGGCGAGGATGGCCCAAACGTACAGGGCATCGTTGTGGGTAAACTTTCCGGTTTGATAAAGGACCGCCGCGATCACGTCGCCGAGCGCGAGAAAAGCCATTGACGAAGGGACGATGAAGAGTGCGATGCGTCGCAGTCCGTCGTCCAGGCGTTTCCGCAACGCCTCGAAGACCACTTCCGTCTCGCCCACCGCCTGCGACATGCGCGGCAGCTCAGCCGCGGAAACAGACATACCGAAGAGACTGACGGGCAGCGTGTAAAGGCTCTGTGCATATCCGAGCGCGGCGACTGCGCCCTGACCCAGGAAGCTGGCAAGGATCGCGTCAACAAAGGCACTGATCTGGACTACGCCACGGCTCATGAACACGGGAAAAAAACCGCGGATGACGCCCCTGATATTTTCCCCTGCGATGTCCAGGCTCGGCCGAATCCGTTGCATGAGTCGCATGACCGTGGGCCACTGCACGCCAAATTGCAGGGCACTGCCGACGACCGAACCCCAGGCGACGTATTCAGCGAGGGGAAACTGGCTCACGCGCCGGCCAAAGATCACGAGCGACGCGATCATCGCCACGTTCCAGGCGACCGGGGCGGTGTAGGAGAGGAAGAACCGGTGGTGACTGTTGAGCACTCCCAGGCACCA
>JAVEEA010000120.1 GCA_030840675.1 Pyrinomonadaceae bacterium | reverse complement strand
GCGTAAGCCGCGGCTGATTGTGATTGACTCGTTCAAAGCTCTGAATGAATTGATCGATACGCCGCGAGAGCGACGCACCATGCTGTTTGATCTGGCGAGCGTGCTTAGCGCCTACAGATGTACCACGTTTCTGATTGGTGAATACGCAAACGACATGATGACCGATCTCCCCGAGTTTGCGATTGCTGATTCCATTCTGTTGCTGCTCAAGCGCGCCACCGGCGTGCGCGAACAAAGATTCCTGCGCGTGGAAAAGCTACGCGGATCGGATTCGATTCCGGGCCTGCACGCTTTCAACATTTCCGCGGACGGGATCACTCTGTTTCCGCGCCTGCTGACTCCCGTCGTGGCCCCGGACTATGCAACGAAACGCGAACGTGTGAACACTGGGGTTGCCGGGCTGGACGAAATGATCGAAAACGGTTTCTGGCGCGGCAGTACCACCCTCGTCGCGGGTCCAACCGGTTCGGGCAAGACCATTGTCGGTCTTCATTTCATTCGCGAGGGCGCCATCAACAACGAGCCCGGCGTCTACCTCGGGTTCCAGGAAAACCCGATCCAGCTAGCGCGCGTGATGCGCAACTTTAATTGGGATCCGGCGGCGTTGCTGCAGGGCGAGAACTTTGAACTGATGTACCGCTCGCCGGTGGAAATGCAACTGGACAGCGTCGCCGCCGAACTTTTTGAACGGGTCCGCTCCGGGCGCATCAAACGCGTAGTCATTGACGCGATCGGTGACTTGAAGAAAAGCAGCGCTGACTTACAAAGGTTTTCGGATTTCATGTACGCGTTGACGCAATGGTTTGCCACCGAAAACGTGACCTGCATGCTGCTCTACGAGTTGCACAGTCTCTTCGACGCGCCGCAGCTCAGCGACGAAGAAATTTCCAATCTCAGCGATAACATTGTGCTGCTGAATTTTAGACGCGACGCGGAAATGACACGCCTGATCCGCATTATTAAGACTCGTGGCAGCGGCCACGATCACCGGGAACACAAAGTAGACATTACCAGCGCCGGCATGTCGATTGAGAAGTAGCGCCGGTACGGAAAGTTCCAGTTCGAGCCATGGGAAGAATTGAAACCAGCGTGCAGACATCGCTTGAGCGGCTCGCGGCCATCAACCGGGCCATCACCACGTCGCTCAACTTCAATCAGGCTTTACGCCTGATCGTAGACAACGCCGCGCAGTTGTTCGCGGCTGAGAACAGTTTGTTATTGCTGGCTGAGCCTGACGGCCAGTTGCGTGTGCGCTCGTCACATGTTGCCAGTCCCAGGTTGTCTGAGTTTCGCGGGCCTATGGAGGAGTCGGTGGTTCGCGACTTGTCTCGCCTGCTCGCGCTCGCTGGGGATATGGAACTGTTTACCGTGCCGATAGTGGCCCACGGCTCGGTCAACGGCTTGCTCGCCATAGTCCGCCAGGAGAAGTTGACGGCGGACGAACAATGGCAGTTGTCCGCCCTCGCCGACCAGGCAGCCATCGCCCTCAACAACGCCCGCCTCCACGAGTTTCAGACCGGCGAGGCAATGCGCCAGCGCGACGAATCGCTCGCCGCATTACGCGAATCAAACAGCAAGATCAACAACATCCTCGAAAGCATCACCGACCTGTACTACCAACTGGATCGGGACTGGCGCTTTGTGGATATCAATGGCCAGACGCTCAGCAGGTTTCGCAAGACGCGTGCTGAGTTGATTGGCAAAGTGATCTGGGAAGTGTTTCCGCGCGCGGTAGATTCCGAACTATATCCGGAGTTTCACAAAGCGCTGAACACCATGCTTCCGGTACATTTTGAACTCAGCTCGAAAATCGTCGAGGGAGTCTGGTTTGAGGCGCATGCCTATCCTTCCAGGTCGGGACTGTCCGTTTACCTGCGCGACATCACCGAGCGGCGCGCCGCTGAGGTGACCAATAATCTGTTGGCGGCCATTGTGGAATCGTCCGACGACGCGATCATCAGCAAGGACCTCAACGGAATAATCAACAGCTGGAACAAAGGGGCGCAGCGTATCTTCGGATACACCGCGGCGGAGGCCATTGGCAAACCCGCCACGCTGCTCATTCCCGATGACCGAATCGACGAGGAGCCGGCGATTCTGGAAAGTCTGCGCAAGGGTGCGCGAGTAGACCACTATGAAACTGTGAGACGTCGCAAGGATGGTTCGTTGCTCAATATTTCGTTGACTGTTTCTCCGATCAAGGACCAGACGGGGAGGATCGTCGGCGGTTCAAAAATCGCGCGGGATATCACTGATAAGAAGCGCGGCGAAGAACGAATTAGTTTCCAGGCCCACTTGTTAGGCGCGGTCGAGCAGGCTGTGATCGCTACGGATCTCCAGGGCACGCTCATTTATTGGAACTCATTTGCCGAGCGACTTTATGGTTGGACTGCCGCGGAAGCCCTGGGCGCCAATGTCCTGGACCTGATTACGGCCGACGAAGCTCGCACCCAGGCCGTTGAGATCTTCGCGCGCCTGAATGAAGGAAAGAGCTGGTCGGGCGAATTTTTGGTACGCCGGAAAGACGGTTCGGTGTTTCCGGCCATGGTTACCGATTCGCCGATCGTGAGTGAAGCAGGCGAGTTGATCGGCGTGGTTGGCGTTTCGGTGGACATCAGCGAACGCCGGCGTGCCGAAGCGGAACGCGCGCAGCTTCACGCGAGTGAACGCGCCGCGCGCGCCGAAGCCGAAAACGCCAATCGTTTGAAGGATGAATTCCTCGCTACGCTTTCTCACGAGCTGCGTAATCCCCTGAATGTGATCCTCGGTTATGCGGAAGTCCTGTTGCGCAGCGAGGAGGGACGCACGTCGGAGTTTATTCGCCGGACCGCGGAAATACTGAAGCGCAACGCGCTGGCCCAGTCGCGGCTGGTGCGCGACCTGCTCGACCTTTCGCGTTTGCACATGGGCAAGCTGTCGCTCAATCGCGAAGTGGTGTCGTTTCTAAGCGTAGTTGACAACGCGATAGAGACGGTACGCACTGAAGCCGCGACCAAGCAGATTGAAATCACACTCAAGGCGCAGCAAGAGTTGATCTTTGTCGACGCGGATCCTTTGCGGCTGGAACAGATTGTTTGGAACTTGCTGAACAACGCCGTTAAGTTCACGCCCGCGGGTGGCCGCATTCTCATCACGCTCGGCTTGCAACGCAAGCGCGCCACCTTGATCGTGGCCGACAATGGCCCGGGCATTGAGCCTGAGTTTCTGCCACACGTGTTTGAAATGTTCCGGCAGGCGGACGCGAGCAGCAGCCGTTCGCACAGCGGCATGGGCATCGGGCTCGCCCTGGTGCAACAGTTAGTTGGGCTGCACGGCGGCACAGTCGCCATCGACTCGAAGCCCGGTTCCGGAGCGACGTTTACGATCGAACTGCCGGCGACCAGTGAAGTCGAAGAGTCGACGGACGTGGTCGTGCCTCACGAAGCGGGTGTGCTTGGTCAGATGAGCGTGCTGGTGGTCGACGATTCCGTTGACACGGTAGACATGTTGCGGTTCCTGCTGGAGATGGAAGGCGCAAGCGTAGCTACCGCGCGCAGCGGCGCAGAGGCGCTGGAGATCGCAGTCGCGCAAGATTTTGATGTGGTGCTGTCGGATATTTCCATGCCGGAAATGGACGGCTTTGAATTTGTGCGCCGTTTTCGCGCAGTGCCCGCTGGACAATCGGTTCCGGTGATTGCCCTGACGGGATTTGGCCGGGCTGAGGATGTGGAACGCGCGCATGCAGAAGGCTTCCTGTCTCACGTAACTAAACCGATCGACATCAACAGCCTGATCGAGATTCTGCGCCAGCTGCCGCTGCGCGACGCTACCGTAAAGCAAACTGTCTAGTTTGCGATCCTCTCCGCAAACGACAAGTAGTGTCCAAAACGACATTCATTGAGACTGGCGCTGGGACTGCATCGCAAACTAACAGTTTGCGTTACTCACGCTCAATTGGATGAATCCGCGGGGAACGATTATAATGCCGCTCATAATAGAACGCATTCATCGGATCCATTGACGCAGCGGACTTGTTCGCGCCTGACGGCGCTCATTGCGGGCAGGATGCCCGCGCTCCCGGGAGTGCCCGCGCTCCCGGGGGTCCGCATTTCAGGAGAGGAACTCGAACACATTGGCAGATAAACCAGACAGCGAACAGTTTGACGTAACGATTATCGGCAGCGGACCCGGCGGCTACGTAGCCGCCATTCGCGCGGGCCAGCTCGGTCTCAAGGTAGCGATGATTGAAAAGGACACACGCCTGGGCGGCACCTGCACCCTGCGCGGCTGTATTCCGACCAAGCAGATGCTGCAGTCGGCCCACGTCTATGAACAGATGCAACACGCGGCCGACTTCGGCGTGCAGGTGACCGGCATTCAGCTCGCGTTTGAAGACGTGCAAAAGCGCAAGAACAAGGTGGTGCTGAAAAATACCAAGGGCATCGAGTACCTGATGAAGAAAAACAAGGTGACGGTGATCAAGGGTACTGGCAAACTCGCGCTCCCCGGAAAGGTAGAGGTCACCGGAGCCGACGGCGCGAAACAAACTATCGAGACGAAAAACATTATCATCGCTACCGGTTCGGTCGTGCGACCGATTCCTGGTTTTGAAACTGACGGCGCACGCGTTGTTAATAGCGATCACATCCTCGAGTTAAAAAATGTTCCCAAGTCGCTGATTGTGATGGGCGCGGGCGCGGTCGGTTGTGAGTTTGCCTCGGTCTATTCACGTTTTGGCTCCGAGACCACGATCGTTGAACTGATGCCGCGGCTGGTGCCGCTCGAGGACGAAGAAGTTTCCCGCGAACTCGAAAAGAGTTTTCGCAAACGAGGTATCAAGTCGCAGGTCGATACGAAACTGGAGAAACTTGAGCAGACCGCAAACGGAGTACGCGTTACCGGCAAGACTACGAAAGGCGAGGCAGTCAGCCTGGAAGCTGAGATGTTGCTGGTGGCCGTGGGCCGTATGCCGTTTACCGAGGGCCTGGGACTCGCGGGCACGAAGATCAAAGTCGAGCGCGGGTTCGTCCAGGTTGATCAGTTTCAGATGACGGGCGAGCCCGGCGTTTATGCCATCGGCGACGTGGTGCCGACGCCGCTGTTGGCCCACCTCGCTTCGAAAGAAGGGATCGTCGCGGTGGAGCATCTGGCGGGACAGAAAAGCGTGCGCCCGATCAATTTGCGGCTGGTGCCAAACTGTACTTACTGCGATCCGGAAGTCGCTTCAGTCGGGTTGACGGAAGCCAAAGCGCGCGAGCAGGGTTATGACGTGAAGGTTGGTAAGTTTCCCATGTCGGCTTCCGGCAAGGCCCGCATCCTGGGCGAAGAAGAAGGCTTCGTGAAGATCGTCGGCGAAGGAAAGTATGATGAGATACTGGGCGTGCACATCATCGGCCCACACGCAACCGAGTTGATTGCGGAAGCGTGCGTCGCGATGCAACTGGAGTCGACTGCTGAAGAACTGGGACGCACGATGCACGCGCATCCCACCGTATCGGAAACCGTGATGGAAGCGGCGGAAGGCGTGCACGGTCTCGCGGTACATATTTGACCTGCAGGTAGGATGCCTGCGCTCCCAGGTCTGCTTCGGTCCCTTCGCGTTAAGAGAACGTATGAAAAAGAACGCCCAATCAGAATCAGGCAAGTCTGTCGGTATCAATCGCGACTACGCGCCGCGCGAACCTGGCGAAGGTCAAGAGCTCAGCTGTACCACTGAGACCACGCTCAAACCTGAACAGCTGCTCGAGTTGTATCGCTATCTCCAGCTCACCCGACTCGTCGAGGAGCGCCTGGTGAATCTCTCTCGCCAAACGAAAGTTGTGGGCGGTGTCTTTCGTTCGCTGGGGCAGGAGGCAACTGCCGTCGGTACGGCTTACGCACTCGCGCCCCAGGATTTCATTACACCGTTGATTCGCGATCTCGGCGCGGTACTGGTCAAGGGAATTCGCCCGCGCGAAATCTTTGCGCAGTATATGGCGAAAGCGTGGGGACCATCAGGCGGGCGCGATCTTAATATTCATTTCGGCGATATGGCGCGGGGCTTCATTGGTCCGATCTCGCATCTCGGTGACATGATTCCAGTGATGACGGGCGTGTTGCTCGCGGCGCGCATGCAGCAGAAGCCGCTGGTCGCGATTGCCTACATCGGCGACGGAGGCATGAGCACTGGCGCTTTTCACGAAGGCCTTAATTTCGCCGCGGTACAAAAGCTGCCGTTGCTGGTGGTTGCCGAATATAACCACTACGCTTATTCGACGCCAACGAGTTTGCAAACTGCCGTCAAGGACCTGGCCGAGAAAGCCGCAGGCTACAACATTCCCGCTGCCGTGGTGGACGGCAACGACGTAGTTGCGTGTTACGAGGTCACGCGGCGGGCTGCCGAACTGGCGCGCAACGGCGCCGGCGCATTTTTGATTGAAGCCAAGACGTATCGGCGCAGAGGTCACGCGGAGCATGACGATCAACGCTACGTGCCTGCCGGGGAGATCGAGTGGTGGGAACAGCATAACGATCCGATCGATCGTTATGAAAGATATTTGCTTGAGCGACAGATCGCGACGAAGGAAAAGCTCACTGAAATAACAGCCGTGGTTTTGCGCGAAATTGAAGAAGATTGCGCCTGGGCTGAATCGTCGCCGATGCCGGAACCGGAGAAAGCGGCGTATGGAGTTTTCGATAACTCGATTGTGCCCCCGGCTTTCCGACCTGAAGTTTTGCAGGACTAGTGTTCGCGGACTTACCCCAGATTTGTCCGCGTGAGTATCAAACAATTGACAGTCTTAGGAGGATGCGACATGAGTGATGATAAAAAACAGGACTCTCAGCATGAGGAAGATGATCGGGAGAACAAGGAAACCGAGAGCGGCGACAAAAAGACGCCGGATTCTCCTGATACGGTAGCGCCGGCTGACGATGACATCATTATCAAGTAAATGACGACCGCCACCAAGGAAGGACACAAATCAGCGCGCCCCGGCCGCGGGGGTCAGGCCACCCTGTTGGAAGCGATTCGCCAGGGCATTTGGGAAGAGATGGAACGCGACCCGACCGTCTTTGTTATTGGTGAAGACGTAGGTGCGTATGGCGGCGCGTTTAAGGTGACCGACGGACTGCTCGATCAGTTTGGCAATGGCCGCGTCATCGATACGCCGATCTCCGAAGCGGCGATCGTCGGGGCGGCGTGTGGCGCGGGGTTGATGGGCATGAAGGCGGTGGCCGAGTTTCAGTTTATCGATTTCATCTCGGCCGGCTTTGATCTGCTGACGAACTACGCAGCGAAGTGTCGTTATCGTTGGGGCGCGAACATCCCGGCAGTGTTTCGTGGCCCCTGTGGTTCAGGCGTACGCTCCGGTCCATTTCATTCGCTTAACGCGGAAGCGTTTTTCCTGAACACGGCCGGACTGAAGATCGTTGAACCGGCGACCGCCTACGATGCAAAGGGACTGATCAAAGCGGCGATACGCGACCCCGATCCGGTCTTGTACTTCGAGCACAAGAAGCTTTATCGCCTGCCGCGTCTGCGCGAGGAGTTACCAGCCGATGATTACATCGTCGAGATTGGTAAAGCACGTACCGCGCGCGAAGGTCGCGACCTGTCGATCATCACCTTCGGCGCGATGGTGCTGACCGCACTCGCTGCTGCCGAGGAACTCGAGAAAGAAGGTCTCGACGTTGAAGTGATCGACCTGCGCACGCTGGCGCCACTCGACAAGCCGGCAATTCTTGCGAGCGTTAAGAAGACCAGCAAGGTGATTGTCCTGCATGAAGCGTCGCGCACCGGAGGCATCGGTGGTGAAATAGCGGCGACCATTGCTGAAGAAGCGTTTGAATGGCTGGACGCGCCGGTTCTGCGTTTGGCTGCTATCGACACACCGGTACCGTATTCGCCGCCGCTGGAGGATTACTACCTGCCGCAGACGACGGATGTACTGGCAGCGGCGCGTAAGCTGGCGGCGTATTAAGCCGGAAAGAATACTGAGGACTGACTAAACAGGAGGACCTGGCGTGCCAAAATTTTTGATTGAGCGAGAGCTACCCGGAGCGGGGAGCTTGTCACCGCAGGAACTGCAAGGGGTGGCCCAGACGTCTTGTAACGTTCTGCGCGAACTGGGACCACAGATTCAATGGGTGCAGAGTTTCGTGACCGGAGACAAAGTGTACTGCGTTTACATCGCGCCGAGTGAAGAGTTGATTCGCGAGCACGCCAGCCGCGGCGGCTTCCCGGCAAACAGTATTTCTGAGATCAAGTCGATCATCGATCCGACCACTTCGGAAGTGAAGAGTCAGTCGGCGGGTAGTTGAGCTTCCGGGTACGCACATTTTAACGCACAGCACGCGCAGGTCTCGCAGCGGCCGCGTAGGAATGGGCTGTGCGAGATCTGCTTGCGACCTTTGCGAGATCTTTGCGTATTTTGCGTTAAAGAATTTCTTAAGTCCGGATGTTGAAGTTTCAGAATTGGAGTAGCTATGGCAACAGAAGTTGTAATGCCACAGATGGGTGAGTCCATCGCCGAAGGCACGATCACAAAATGGTTGAAGCAGGTCGGGGACCACGTCGATCGTGATGAGCCGTTGTTTGAAATCTCGACTGATAAAGTCGACGCGGAAATTCCGTCACCCGCCGCGGGAACGTTAACTGAGATTCGGTTCAAAGAGGGCGAGACCGTTGAGATCAACGTCACGGTAGCGGTACTTGACGGTGACGGCGCCGCCACGCCGCCGGCTGCGCTGCCCACAACCGCGACAGCCATTGCCAAAGAATCCGCGACTGAGGAGGCGCCTGCAACCGACCCGCCCGTGAATGTTGCGCCGCCGCGCCAGGCCCAGGTCGATGCGGCGGCGGCCACGGAAGCTGAAGTGCCGGCGGCTAAACCGGCCCCTTCCGAGCAAACGGCAGCACCCGTTAAGACCAGCGAACCGGAGCGGACAAAACCTCCGGCCGCCGCAACCGGCAACGGTGGTGGCGCAACGGCCACGGCAGAAGAACTGCGTCGTACCAAGTCGAGTCCGCTGGTTCGCAAAATTGCCCAGGAGCATGGTGTCGACATTGGCCGGCTTGAAGGTACCGGTCTCAGCGGACGCGTAACCAAAAACGACATCCTTAGTTTTATCGAGGCCGGCGGTCCGGCGACAGCTGCCAGTGCTCAGCCCACACGGTCCAGCAGTTCAGTCCCTGAGCCGCCGGCGCCGGCGCCGGTCAAACCCGCCGAAGGCGATCGCGTCGAAGCAATGTCCGTGATGCGCAAGAAGATTGCGGAGCACATGGTCCAATCGCGACGAACCTCCGCCCACGTTACTACCGTCTATGAGATCGACATGACGCGCATCGCAAAGCTGCGCGCACAAGAAAAAGATTCGTTCGCGGAACGGACCGGCACGAAACTCAGCTTCATGCCGTTTATCTTCCAGGCGGTCACCACTGCTCTGCGCAAGTTTCCCATCTTCAATGCGCAGGTGAGCGGCGATCAGATCATCTACAAACGCGACGTGAACCTCGGCATGGCGGTCGCACTCGACTGGGGTCTGATCGTGCCGGTCATCAAGCGCGCTGACGACTTGTCAATTTCCGGGTTGGCCCGCGCTGCTAATGACCTCGCCGATCGCGCACGCACCAAGCAGTTGAAGCCTGATGAGGTTGGCGGCGGCACCTTTACTATCACGAACCCAGGTGTTTTTGGCGGCCTGTTCGGGACGCCGATTATCAATCAACCGCAACTCGCAATTCTCGGCGTCGGGAAAATCGAAAAGCGAGCGAAGGTTTTGACCACGCCGGAGGGTGACGACTATCTCGCCATCCGATCCATGGCATACTTCGCTTTGAGTTTCGATCATCGTGTGATCGACGGCGCGGATGCGGAACGTTTTCTAGCCTTCATCAAAGAGCAGTTGGAGGCGGGCGAGTTTTCAGTTTGAACGCGGTGGTCCAATGGACCGCGGGTTAATATCCAGCTGCGTTTTCGCAATGAAGCAGTTGGTTATTGCGATCGAGTGGCATTTAGATGATGAATCCGAGGAACGCGTGTCAGTGCCTTGACTTAGCTTTCCGGGAGGGCTAAGAAGTGATGCTTGTTTCGAACCTGCCACCCGGCAACCAGCGATAAGGAACGTTCGTTAGTGTTTCTTGTAACCCGAGCTCGCTAGCGTGAGCCATTCACTTCGACGATAAGGAGAGAGTATTTATGCAAATCCCGAAATTTAGAATTTTCTCCCTCATGCTTGCAGTCTCCCTGTTAGCTTTTTCCGCGTCTGCAATTTTTGCGCAGGACACGACCGCCACCGCCGGCGCACGCACCGTAACCAGCGGCGAAAAAATGAAGATCAAGGGTGTGGTCACGCGTCGTGACGCCGACACCTTCACAGTTCGCGACAACAATGGCGTCGATACCACCGTACGGCTCGACAACAGCACCAGCGTCAAAGCCAAGGGCGGTTTCCTGCGCAGTGGCGCAAACTATGCGCAGACGCAAATCCTGCGCGGCCTCAATCTCGAGGTTGACGGTCGTGGCAACGCTGCCGGCGAATTAGTGGCCGAGAAGATCAGGTTTAATGACTCGGACCTGCGCGTCGCGCGCGCCGTGGAATCACGAGCTGCGCCGCTCGAGGATCGTGCGTCGAACACCGAAACGAAACTTAGCCAGGTGGAACAAAACGCGCAGCGTCTCTCCGGACAAATGGACGAACTCGCCGCCGTAGCCAACACCGCGAAGGGTGGGGCGAGAGCGGCACAGGAAACCGCGGATTCGGCAGTCGCCGGCGTGACCGCCACCAACGATCGCATTTCGGCGTTGGACGACTACGTGCCGCAATCGGTTTTGGCGGTTAACTTCAGGACCGGCAGCGCTGTTTTGTCGGCCGACTCAAAAACAAAGCTGGATGAAATCGCTACCAAGGCGCTCAATGCCAAGGGCTACGTCGTCGAGGTTTCGGGTTTTACCGACACCACCGGCAGCGTCGACCGCAATCGCGCGTTGAGCCAGCGTCGTGCTGACACAGTGATTCGCTATCTCGTCGAGAACCATCGCATTCCTCTGCGCCGCATCGTGACGCCTTATGGTTACGGTGAATCCAATCCGGTTGCCGAAAATAACTCGCGCACCGGGCGCGCGCAGAATCGCCGCGTTGAAGTGAAACTGCTGGTCAACCGTGGCCTGACTTCGCCGGCGCCGACAATGACGACCTCCAGCTCGAGCGGTGATCGCTAAACGCTAGCAGCAGCGCCCGGGGTACAACTGCGAAACGCCGCGGCGCACCTAATGCCAGGACTCATGCCGTCGGGAGAGCGGGTTGAAAGAACCTACTAAAGGCCGGTAAGCTCGGCGGTATGAGGATTGGTTTGATGATTAGGAACTTTGGGAGAAAACAATTTGGCCCAGCGCTGCTGTTTGCGGCGCTGGTCTTTTTTTGCGGCAACTGGTCCACGAACGCGCAAACCATTCGCGATATGCCGCCGCCCCCGCCCGCACCCACTCCCAAGCCGACGCCCACACCCGCGCCGAAAGACGAAGACTTTGAAGTCATCCGGGTCAGCTCGAATCTGGTCATGGCGCCGGTCTCGGTAGTGGATGCGAAAGGCGAACCGTTTCGTGGACTCCAGGTGGCGGATTTTCGTTTGGAAGAAGAAGGACGAGAACAACAGATCACGGAGATTGGGAATCCTGATGAAGTGCCGCTGGACATCGCCATTCTGTTTGACGTTTCGAGCAGCGTGAGCCAGAAGGGCTTCTTCGCGTTTCAACAGCAGGCCGCGGCGAGCTTCTTGAAACAAGTAATGAAGCCGGTGGATCGTGCCGCGGTTTTTACCATTACTGATCAGCCGCGATTGGTAGCGCCGCTGGCAGCGGCTGAAGTTGCGGCGGCAAAAATATTGACCATTCCGGCGGCGACTACTCCGGTACCGACTGCTTTTTATGACACAGTGGTAGCGGCGGCAAAATACCTGGTCGAAAAATCGGCCGACCGTCACCGCCGCGTGATCATGGTGCTGTCCGATGGCGATGATAATTTCAGCAACCTTGTGCGCGACCTAACCATCGCTGAATACCGTGCTAATCAGAAAGTCACCTCGGCGGCAGCCTATCAGAACCTGCTGGAACGGCGGCGGCGAGCGGTAGTGGAAGTACAAAAGAACGTGCAACAGGCCGACGCCGCGTTTTATTCGATCAACCCCGGTGGCCCATCCGTGCACCTCAATCAGATCAGCACGCGCGCGCAAAACAACATGGAGTCGATCGCACAGTCTACCGGCGGCTCCGCGTACCTGCCGGATGGCGAGCGTGATTTGCAAAGAGTGTTTAGTGAGATTGCGGCGGAACTTCGCGGGCAATACCTGCTGCAGTACTACTCAAACTCACAAACGGGAGGCGGCCAGTTTCGGCGGATCGCGGTGACGCTGCCCACGCATCCGGAGTTGCGCGTGCGCGC
>JAVEEA010000080.1 GCA_030840675.1 Pyrinomonadaceae bacterium | reverse complement strand
TAATAACGAACAACTTAAACTAGAACATTCGCCGGGCCTGACGCGTAACAAAAGGAGCGCGTGAGCGCACGTCCTACATTTTAGCGAGACCCTGCAAAACGAATCAGGAGGAATAATGAAAGCGTTTTTTTTCGCGGTCGCGCTGGTAGTGGTCATCGGATCAGCCGGCTTCAGTATTTACGCCCAGACCGGTACCCCGGCCAGTGACGAGAACATTACCCCGAATCGGGCGGTGGGCGAAGTGAAAGTGATTGACGCTCCCGCGAAGCAGCTAATCCTGAAGACCGACGCCGGTTCGCTGGTGACTGTGGTCCTGAGTGACGCTACTACCTACATGCGCGTGGCGCCGGGCGAGAAGAGCCTGGCGAATGCAACAAAACTTACTTTCGCAGATCTCGCCGAAGGTGATCGGGTGGCCGCGATGGGTAAGGTTGCCGATGACCACAAGTCGGTCCCTGCCAAAGCCGTCATTGTGATGACTAAAGCAGACATTGCGAAGAAGCAGGAGTTGGAACGCGCTGAATGGAAAAAGCGCGGGGTGCTGGGAATTATTACCGCACTGAAACCTGAGACGAAGGAGATTACGATCTCCAGCCGCACGGCAGCTGGTCCACAGTCGTTGACTATTCCCGTTTCAGACAAAGTCGAAATGCGACGTTACGCCCCTGACTCAATCAAGTTTGCCGACGCACGCGACGCGAAGTTTGACGAACTCAAAGTGGGCGACCAACTGCGCGCGCTGGGCGAACGCAATGCTGACGGCAGCAACTTCGCCGCCGAGAAAGTGGTCACTGGTTCATTCAAAACGGTAGCCGGCGTGATCACGTCGCTTGATGCTGCCGCTGGCGAAGTGAAGATCAATGACTTGCAAACGAAGCAACCGCTCACGATTGTGGTTAAGCAGGACGCGGTGCTGCGGAAATTTCCGGCGGCAGGCGAAATGGGTGGAATGATGATGGGGCGCGGCCCGGGCGCTGGTGGCGCACCCGGAGGAGCGGGTGCTACTCCAAACGCGGGCCAGCCTGCAGCGGGAGGTCAGGGGGCCGGTGGTGGTCCAGGCATGCGCAGAGGCGGTGGCGGCATGAACATCCAGGACATGCTCGAGCGCTTGCCGACGATTGCGCTGGCCGACGTAAAAGTCGGTGACACTATTATTGTCTCCAGCACCAAAGGAGCTGATCCCGCGCGCCTGACTGCCATTAGTCTCATCTCCGGTGCCGACACGCTGCTTAACATGTTGGCCGCCAGACAGCAACAGGCGGGCGGCCAGAGCGCGCCGAATCCGTCAGCGGGTTTGGGGAGCGGCATTCAATTCGGCATCGGCCTGCCTTAAGCAAGGCATGAGTGAATCACAATTTGAACAGGGAATCGCTGGAGCGGGGTCAGCTCTTCGGAGCGACAGGGTTTGATTATGAACGATTACAGAAATCTTTTGCGCCGATCATTAGGCGTCACTTTTATTGTCTGCTTGTCTCTGGTGCTGGCGGTTGGGCAGCAAGCCCGCGGCACGCTACGTGGTGTGATCACGGACGAACTGGGCGCGACCATTGTCGGTGCTACGGTCACGCTAACTGACGCTACGGGCGTCGCGAAGTCGGCGGTCACGAATGGCGAAGGCGTTTACGTTTTCAATGGTCTGGCTCCTGGTAAGTATGCGCTGGTAGCCACTGCGACCGGGTTTGCCGGTTCCGAGGCAACGGAATTAGAGGTCACCGCCGGCCGGCAGTCGCTGGACTTGACGTTGAAGGTCACGATTGAGGAACAGAAAGTAACCATCGCGGCCGAAACACCGCTCAGTACGGAGTCAACCAACAACGCTAACCAAACCGTGATCAGCGGCAAGGACCTCGACGCCTTACCTGACGACCCGGATGAATTAGCCGCGGCGCTGCAAGCGCTCGCCGGACCGTCAATGGGTCCGAACGGCGGGCAGATTTTTGTGGACGGTTTTTCCGGCGGGCGTTTGCCACCTAAAGAATCGATTCGTGAAATTCGCATCAACCAAAATCCCTTTGCCGCTGAAAACGATCAGCCTTCGGGACGCATCGATGTGCTGACCCGACCGGGTACTGACAGAATCCGCGGCAGCGCGTTTTTCAATTTCCAGGACGAAAGCTTCAACTCGCGTAATCCGTTTGCGACCAGCTCGCCCAAACGCGCGCCGTTTCAGGTGAGACAGTATGGCGGCAATCTCGGCGGTCCGCTGGTGGCGAAGAAAGCGTCCTACTTCATCGATTTCGAACGCCGCGAAATTGATGACAACGAGTTAGTGAAAGCCACGATTCTGGATGCGAACCTGAACCCGCTTGACCTGGGGTTTGGCGTGGTCGTGCCCAGACGTAATGTCACTTTCAGCCCGCGCTTCGATTATCAGCTGAACACCAACAACACACTGATCGCGCGCTACAGCTATAACCATTCCAGCACGGCGAATGGCGGCATCGGCGGTTTCTCGTTGCCGGAACGTGCTTACGATTCATCATCGACGCAGCAAAACTTTCAACTGACTGAGACAGCGGTCTTGAATGCGTCGATGATTAACGAAACGAAGTTTCAGTTCACGCACCAAACTGCCGAGAGTCTCGGCAACAACACGCTGCCCGCGCTCAACGTGAGTAGTTCTTTTATCTCGGGCGGATCGCAGATCGGTCACCTCGTGAATACCAGAAAGAATTGGGAGTTGCAGAATTTTCTGGCCTGGTCCAAAGGCACGCACGCCTTCAAGTTTGGCGGACGGCTGCGGTACGTCAGCATCCGCGACGTTAACCCCAACAATTTTGGCGGCACGTTTACTTTTGCCGGCGCGCTGGTGCCGACGCTTGACGCGAATAATCAACCCATCACCAACCAGCCGATCTTTGTCGACAGTTTGGAACGCTACCGCAGAACGCTGTTGGGCCAGCGCCTGGGTTTGACGCCCGCGCAGATTCGCGCGCTGGGCGGCGGTGCGTCGCAGTTCAGCATTGCCTCAGGAAATCCCGAAGCGGACGTGTCGCAAACTGATTATGGCTTCTACGCCCAGGACGATTGGCGCGTGCGTCCAAACTTCACCTTGAGTTATGGCTTGCGCTACGAAGGTCAGACGAACATCAAGAGCATTTTGAATTTCGCGCCACGCCTGGCATTTGCCTGGTCGCCCGGGGCCGCCAACAGCACGAAGCCTCCGACGATGGTGATTCGCGGCGGCGGCGGTGTCTTCTACAATCGTTTTGCAGAGGGCAACACGCTGCAGGCTAATCGTTTCAACGGACTGAACCAGCAGCAGTTTGTCATCAGTGAAGCTCCGCTTTATGACGCCAACGGCCAGTTCGTCGCGCCCGGCGCTTCACCCCTCGACACGTTCCCAAACGTGCCGGCGCTCAACACGCTAAACGCTTTGGCACGTCAGATCACCTGGCGCGTCGCCGACGATCTGGCGGCGCCGGTTGTTTACCTGGGCGGCGCACAGGTGGAACGTCAACTACCCAAGCGCTTCACGCTCTTTGCCGGTGTCTTTTTGATCAGAATTCAAAACGTGATTCGCGCGCGTGATATTAACGCCCCGATTCCCGGGACCAACGGGACACGACCGTTTGGTAACGTCGGCGAGATTTATCAGTACGAATCGAGCGGCAGGTTCAACCAGAATCAGCTGTTCGTCGGTTTCAATAATCGCTTCAGCCGGGCGCTCACTTTCTTCTCGAGCTACTCGTTGAGCAAGACCACGAATGACACGGACGGCCAGGGCAGTTCGCTGTTCCCCGCCAACTCTTATGATTTGACCGGTGAGTTTGGCCGCGCGTCGTTCGACGTCAGACACCGGTTCACTTTCGCGGGCACGCTAAACCTGCCGTGGTGGCAGGTCAGCCTGAATCCGTTCATCATCGCGAGCACCGGAGCGCCGTTCAATATCACGACGGGTCAGGACACAAATGGTGATCGACTGTTCACTGAGCGTCCCTCGTTTGCGCCCGTTGGTGTCGATTGCAACAACCCGGGGGCAAACATTATTTGCACGCGTTACGGAAACTTTAATTTGCGGCCGGCGGCAGGCGAGGCCCTGATCCCGCGAAACCTTGGCCAGGGACCAGGCTTTGTCTCGGTCAACATGCGTATCAGCAAGGTCTGGAACTTTGGCACCGTCCATGCGGCTCCCGTGGCTGCGGGTGACGACGGCCAGGGCAGGTCTGGCGGGCGACGAGGCGGACAGGGTGGTGGCGGCCAAGGTGGGGGAGCGCCACGCATTCCCGGGGCCGGTGGCGGTGGTGGCGGCGGAGGTGGACGCGGCGGCGGTGGCGGCGGTTTAGCAGGTCTCGGTGGGCCTCCGAGCGGCGGCGGCGGCGAGGCTAAGCGCTACAGCTTGGCCTTTTCGTTGAACTTTCAGAATCTGTTCAATCATGTAAACCTTTCGTCGCCGGTGGGAAATTTGTCGTCGCCTTTCTTCGGTGAAAGCCTCGGCCTCAATGGCGGCTTCGGCGGATTCGGCGGTGGACCAGGAGGAGGCGGCGGCGCAGGCGGCGGCAGTGGCGCCGGTAATCGCAAAGTTACTGCGCAAGTACGCTTCAACTTTTAACGACAGCGCAAACTGTTGGTTTTGAAGTTTGCCGGGAGTGGCTTAAACGCCCAAAGGATTAAGACCATCATGAAGACTCTACTCCAACTCTTTTTGTTCCTCGCACTGGCCGGCAGTTTTTCACTGAAGGCTTATGCCCAGACCGCTACAAATGCCAAAGCGGTAACCGACTCGGTGAAAGACGCCACCCCAGCAACAGCGATCACGGCGACCACCGCGCCCCTGGATCTGGCGCGCGCGGCACTCGCGGCGCAGGGTGGCGAGAAGTTTAAGTCACTCAAGAATATTGTGCTGCGCGGTTCGGTTGATCTCTACGGGCCAAACTCTACGCAATCGATTCCCGGCGGCTTTGTGCTGGTCACTGCCGGCGACAAGGTGCGCATGGAAGTCGATGCGCGACCGCTCTTCAGTTTCAAACAGATCTATGACGGCCAGCAGTCTTATAGTTCGCTACCGGGAGCCGAAATGCCGCCGACAAGCAAATTCGGCATGCGCCTGCTGGGCAAGTTTGAGGAGCCGGGTTACACGGTGAGTGCTCTGCCAGACAAAAAGAAGCAGCGCGGCTTTCGCATTGGCGACGCCGAAGGTAACGCCACTGACTTTTATCTTGACCCTGCGACCGGTCGCGTGGTGAGCTTCACGTTTTCTTTCAATGGCTACAACTTTGGCACGGAAAACAAGAAATTCAAGGACGTTGAAGGTGTGTTGGTGCCTACCAGTTTCACTCAACGGATCGAGATGCCGCAGGGCGCAGCCTTCGCCGAGTTCAACGCTAAGGACATTAAGGTCAACCAAACAATGGGCGACGACGTGTTTGCGCTGCCCAACTAGTCAGGTCGCGTTCCTGGGAATTTGGGATAATAAAGTTAAGGGCCGCCCTCGGAGGACGGCCCTTAGCGTTTTTTGAAACGGGTTGCTAGACGCTGGTAATGTCTTGTTCCTTCGACTTGGTTAAGTCGTCGATCCGGGTGATGTAAGTGTTCGTGAGCTTCTGCACTTCCTCGAGGCCGTCGCGTTCGTTATCTTCCGAGATCTGTTTGTCCTTGAGCAGCTTTTTCAAACGCTCGTTCGAATCGCGACGAATGTTGCGCACGGCGGTGCGATGGTCCTCAGCAATTTCGTGACACTGCTTCGCGAGTTGTTTGCGACGTTCTTCCGTGAGCGGTGGTACGGGAATTCTAACCAGCTTGCCGTCGTTCGAAGGATTAAGACCAAGGTCAGCGGTGCGAATGGCTTTCTCGATAACCGCCACTTGTGTCTGGTCCCAGGGCTGTACGGTCAGCATAGCCGGCTCGGGCGCGTGCACTGAGGCCATTTGGTTGAGCGGCGTGGGCGTGCCGTAGTAGTCGACCATGACGGAGTCGAGCAAACTCACCGCGGCGCGGCCCGTGCGCACTGTAGCCAGCTTGCGTTGGAAGTCTTCAATGACCGTATCCATGCGCGGTCGCGTGTCTTTGATTACGTCCTTCTCACTCATTTGTCACTCCCAAAGATGGTTTCGAGTTTGGATCGAGTTTGGAGTTACGAGTTACGAGTTTCGAGTTTCGAGTTGTCCAGGTCGAGGCTGTTGACTAATCGCTATCACTCCCAGGTCTGATTCAAAGAAGACTCGAAACCCGTACCCGTAACCAGTAACTCGAAACTCGTAACCCGAAACTTATTCCCCTACCCAAACTCTTGTGCCGACACCTGCTGCGCCACTCACGACGCGCGTGATGTTGCCGGCCTGCCGCATATTGAACACCACGATCGGCAGGTTGTTGTCCATGCAAAGCGAAATCGCCGAGGCGTCCATTACCTTCAACTGGCGTTCGAGTACTTGCTGGTAAGTAATGGAATCGTAACGCACCGCGGTCTTGTCCAGCATCGGGTCGGCGTTGTAAACGCCCTCGACCTTGGTCGCCTTCAAAATAATATCTGCCTTGATTTCGAGTGCGCGCAGGGCCGCGGCCGAGTCGGTAGTGAAATAAGGATTCCCGGTGCCGGCGGCGAAAATCACGATGCGATCCTTTTCCAGGTGGCGCACCGCGCGTCTGCGAATAAAGGGTTCGGCGAGTTGCGGAATATCAATCGCCGACATCACGCGCGTCTGCACGTGAAGCTTTTCCAGGGCGTCCTGCAACACTACCGCGTTCATTACCGTAGCCAGCATGCCGATGTAGTCGGCGGCTGAGCGATCCATGTTGCCGGCGCTTTTCGAGACGCCGCGAAAGATGTTGCCACCGCCCACCACCACGGCAACCTGTACGCCCATCGCGTGGACGGCTTTAAGTTCCTCCGCCACCGTGCGCGCGACATCGACGTCGATGCCGTAGTTTTGTTCACCCATCAGGGCTTCGCCGGAAATCTTGAGCAAGACGCGCCGGTAAGCAGGCTTGGCTTTATCAGGAGTTGACGGTTCGGAAGTCATCGCACGTTCGAGTTTCTTTGCGTATCTTTGCGGCTAAAGTTCCGCCACCAGGCGAGCAGATCGCGACGTTTCTCAGTGCTGCGCTTAACCCACCAGCGAAGCGACTTCGTTACCGAAATCCTCGCCGCGTCGCTCGAGACCTTCGCCCATCTTATAGCGCATGAAGCGGCGAATAGTTATCTTTTCTCCGGTCATGGCAATCTTTTCAGTCACCAACTCGGCGACCGTCTTCGCGGGGTCTTTAACAAAGGGCTGGTCCAACAGCACGGCCTCTTCAAAAAACTTGTTCAGCCGGCCTTCCACGATCTTGTCGATCACCTGTTCCGGTTTGCTGGCGTTCTTCGGATCGTTTTTGGCCTGGGCTCGTGCAATTTCACGTTCCTTGTCGAGATCGTCGGCGGCCACCTGGTCGCGAGAAACGAAACGCGGCTCGGCAGCGGCGACGTGCATCGCGATGTCCTTTACGAGTTGTTGAAACTCCGCGCCCCGCGCGACGAAATCGGTTTCGCAGTTTACCTCGACCAGTACGCCGACTTTTCCGCCCATGTGAATGTATGAGCCGACAATGCCCTCGGCTGCGATGCGACCTTCGCGCTTCTTCGCTGAGGCCAAACCCCGCTTGCGCAGGATGTCGACTGCCTGTTCTTCATTGCCACCAGCTTCAACCAGCGCGTTCTTGCACTCCATCATGCCCGCGCCCGTTTTTTCCCGAAGCTGTTTCACCGCTGCTGCTGTTACGTCTGCCATGATTATGAAACTCCGATTATCAATTTGCCCCCGCGCCGGCGGTGAGCATAAGTTTTAATAATGTTCGACTGTCTCACTCCGACCGGCGCTGCCAGGCGTCCCGGTCAATGAAAAGCGCAGCCCGGCGGAGGTCCCGCTTTTGAGGCTGCGCTCGCCGATAATAAGATCTCGAATTGCCGAAGAGGTCAGCTTGCCGCCACAACCGACTCGGCGTTTTCATCGACCGCGGGCTCAGGTTGAGCGGCGGGCGGCGCGGGTGCGGAAACAGCAGACTGCTCCCCTTGACTGCCACTATTGACGTCCGGCTCCGCGGTTGGAGACGTTACTTCCGGAGTAGCCGTTTCACTGGGAGCCGCCGGGGCAGTGCCCTCGGCTTCCTGCGATTCGGTGACCACACCACCCTCGGTGGCGATTTGCTGGCCCTCGAGAATTGAGTCCGCGATGCGCGAGGCAAACAAGCGAACGGCACGAAGTGCATCGTCGTTGCCGGGAATTACGTAATCAATTCCTTCCGGCGAACAATTGGTATCGACTACCGCGACAATCGGGATGCCCAGGCGGTTGGCTTCCGCGACCGCAATCTCTTCCTTACGCACGTCGATGATGAACACCACATCGGGCAGTCGATTCATCGACTTGATTCCCGAAAGGTTCTTGTCCAAACCTTCGCGTTCCCGGTCGAGCTTGATGCGTTCTTTCTTCGTGAGTTTCTCGTAGCGGCCGTCGGTCTGCATCGCTTCGAGATCCTTGAGACGCTTGATCGACTTTTGCACAGTCTGGAAGTTGGTCAGGAGACCGCCCAGCCAGCGCTGGTTGACGAAATATTGGCCGCAACGTATTGCTTCCTCGCGAACCGCGTCTTGCGCCTGTCGCTTGGTGCCCACGAAGAGCACCGTCTTGCCTCTGTCTTCCGCTATCTCGTTGCTGACAAAACCGAGCGCGTCGCGAAACATTCGCTGGGTCTTCTGCAAGTCGATAATGTAAATGCCATTGCGCTCGCCAAAGATGTATTCCTTCATCTTGGGATTCCAGCGCCGAACCTGGTGGCCAAAGTGTACGCCAGCCTCCAGGAGTTCCTTCATCGTAACCTGAACCAAACTTTAATCTCCTTTGCAGTGAATTGGTTTAATGTAGTCGCCGCGGCCCGAAGCTCTTCCCTAAGAGAAGAGCAACCAATTCGAGCTACGGCAATGGATTTTGGGGTATTGCCGACTTTTCATTTTCCGCTTGCTGCTGCTAACTGCCCTGCCGATCGTGCTGCTACCCCTTCAATGTAAATGCAACCGGCAAACGACATTGGCCAGCGGAACTTGCTTAACGTTTGGAGAATTGGAAACGCTTGCGGGCGCCCTTCTGCCCATACTTCTTGCGTTCCTTAATGCGCGGGTCGCGAGTTACGAGGCCGGCTTGCTTCAGTGCCGGCCGCAAGTCCGCGTTGTATTCGAGTAGCGCGCGAGTAATCCCGTGGCGAATCGCACCAGCCTGTCCGGCCGGACCGCCGCCGCGAACATTGATCAAGATATCAAACTTGCTGGAGGTCTCGGTCAACTGTAACGGTTGCCGGATGATCATCCGCAACGTCTCGTTAGGAAAATAGGCGTCGAAAGACTTTCGGTTGATCAGGAATTCTCCGCCACCGGCACGCAAGTAAACTCTGGCAGTCGCCGTCTTTCGTCGCCCGGTTCCGTAGTATTGAATTTCAGCCACAGCTATATCGTCCTCTTATTAACTCTGCGTTGTTATGCTTGTTTTTCTTTATGTCTGGGAGTGAGTGTCAAAGCTTCCGGGCGTTGGGCGGTGTGCGGATGTTCGCCATCGGCGTAAACTTTCAGCTTCTTAGCCATCGCCTTGCCCAGTTTGTTCTTGGGCATCATGCCCTGAACCGCCAGCGAGATGACGCGATCCGGACGCTTGGCAAACATGTCGGCCGCCGAAACTTCACGCAACCCACCAGGGTAGCGCGTGTGATGGCGATACATCTTTTGCTCAGCTTTGGCACCCTTGAGCACCGCTTGGCGGGCATTAATCACGATCACGTGATCGCCCATATCCATGAACGGGGTCCACGCGGGATTGCGCTTCCCAGTCAGGATTGAGGCCACTTCAGACGCCAGGTGACCGACCGTTTGACCGGCGGCATCCACTACGAACCACTTGCGTTTTCCAGCCAGGTCTTTGCCGCTGGGAAAGTATGTTGACATGGTTAACTATCTCTGGTTTTAGCTACTAAAAAGCGAACGGTTAGAATACCCAACGCCCTTAAAGAAAGTCAAGTTGGGGACTTAGCGGTTAATGACGCCGTTTGACTCTTCACTCCAGACGATTACAGAACCCGGAGCGGTAGCGACGGGATGCTGGATGCGCGCTTGAAACAGATAATCTCGCTCCCGCTAACATCTTTTGGCGCCAAAAAGCTCCCGCGTCTTTGAGGTGCGGGAGCTTTGGTTACTGACCCTGACTCTTACCGGTTACGGATTGGACGGCTTTGTACCATCGTTTCGTTTCAACTTCGGCGGCTCGTTCTTATCCGCCGGCTTCGAATCGGTGCCGTCCGGATTAGGGGTGGCATCGTCGGGAGTTGGCTGACGCCGCTTGAGCGTGGGTCTGCCGGGCGCACCCTCGTCAGCTCCGGGCAATGCGCCCGCGGACGATGCGCGTGCGTTCGACAAACGTAACAGTCGCGCCTTTACCTTTTGAAATTCTGAAGTACTGATTACGTATTCCTCATGTTCCGGAAACCTGGCTGCGAGCGCGAGTGCCGCCGCGCGCCGCTCAGGCGGTGCCGGGTGCGACGCAAATGCTTTCGAAATGAACCCCGGTTTCTTCTTGTTCTTTGACTCCAACTTCTCAAACATCGTCGCCATGGCGCCAGGGTCGTAACCGGCGGCATACATGTATTGCACGCCAAGCTTGTCAGCTTCTTCTTCAGCGCTGCGGCTAAACTTCATGAAGATTCCCAGCAGTCCCAGCCCCGCGGTGTTTTGATAAATCATACCCGGGATGCCACCCAGGAAGATCGACGTACCCATTGCGAGGTACTCCAGCAGCGAAGCCTTGGTCTGGTTCTCCATCGCATGCCGCGCGGCCACGTGGGCAATCTCGTGCGCCATCACACCCGCCACTTCGGCTTCATTATCCGCGACCAGAATCAAACCCTTGTTGACATAGAAGAAGCCGCCGGGCAGGGCAAACGCATTGACCTCGTCTGAATCGATGACTTTGATTGTGAAGGGTATCTTTGCGTCGGAATGCAAAACGATGTTCTGTCCAACGCGGTTGACGTACTCCGTGATCACCGGGTCGTCAACAAACTTAGCCTGCCGGTCGACTTCAGCGGCGAGCTCCCGACCCTGTCTGACTTCCTTCTCCGTCGAACTGCTCATCTTGGAGATAATGCCCTTATTGATGTTCCGTTTGCCGATCATCGCCGGATCCTCGTTAACCGAAAGCGGCTTGTTTGAGGTGGCCGGAGCGGCAGCGGGCGGATGGCTGTTGTCTTTTTTGGCGGCGCTGGTGGGTGCGGACGTCGCCGGAGCCGGGTCCTGCGTCTTCTGTGTCCTGGTGTCGGTTGTTTGGGCGAGGCCCGCAATCGAACCGGCCAGCAGGCTTGACGTCAGCAGCAGCGCAGTGACGAGGCGGGAGAAACTATTCATTTCGAAAACCTCCAGAAATTTCCAAATGTCTTGGCGAAAAGAGTTCTGGGGAAAATCTTTCCAGGTGTTACTTTTTTGAGGGTTACTGCCAGGAACTATTGCAAAATCGGCTCAACCAAAGCCCACGCTCAACCAAAGCCAATGGCAGCCGTTTTCGCAATTTTTCAAAGCGCAGTCTATGATGCCCTCGGACAGCCCGTTGGTTGCGCGTTGTAACCGTGAAACTGGGCAAAGCTGCCGGCTCGCGTCGTGCAAAAAGCTCTTACCTTTTGTCGGATGCGGGATGGCCGTCATTATAATCCAGGGATTACAGAACACCTAAGCGTTTCACTCGGTGCACCATGCCCAACAATCGAGCACGCAAGCCAACTACTGTTTCAATCATCGGCCTGGGTCGTATGGGGCAGGCGCTGGCCATCGCACTTGCCGCCGCAGGCTATCGCTTGCAGGCACTCGTGGGCCGCACGGAAAAGGATGCGACTGCGGACTTGGCGCAACTGCCGCCGAGCAAACTGATTCTCATTACAACTCCTGATGATGCGATTGCCGAGGTGGCCGCACGCCTGGCCGCGGTCCCGAAGAGTCGCGCCGTACAGACGGTGCTTCACACGAGTGGGGCGCTTTCCTCAGACGTACTGTCACCGCTCGCGGATGCCGGCTTTCATACCGGTTCCCTTCATCCACTGGTCTCGGTCAGTGAACCGCGCGCCGGCGCGAAAGCTTTGCGTGGCGCGTTCTATTGTCTCGAAGGCGAGCCGGCGGCGCTGCGCCGGGCGCGTGCGCTGGTTAAAGCTCTTGGTGGCCAGAGCTTCTTCGTCGGCGCGGAAAACAAGGCTCTCTATCACGCCGCCGCCGTCATGGCTTCCCCTCAGTTGGTGGCCCTCTTCGATCTTGCTACTGAACTGCTTGCGGCCGCGGGAGTGAACCCGAAAACAGCGCGACAAATACTCCTGCCGCTGGTCGCGAGTACGGCGAAGAATCTTGCGGTGTTTAGTCCGGAACAGGCACTAACGGGAACTTTCGCGCGCGGCGACGTGGCCACTGTGCGACGCCACCTGAAAGCGTTATCGGCGACAAAAGTCGCGGGGGCTCTCGAGGTTTACAAACTGCTCGGCTTGCAATCAGTCAAACTTGCGGGGAAAAGCCTCGACCCCCAGGTCGTCACCCAAATTCGCACACTCCTGCGGTAAAGCAAACTGTTAGTTTGCTTCTTCTCTCAACTTGGACGCAGGGCGGGAACGCCGCCGTTCGCCGTGCAGTAAAGCAAACTGTTGGTTTGCTTCTTCCTCAACCCCGCCAACGCAGTTTTGATTTAGTCGCCTTTGCGGTTTACTGCCTCGTCGTTTGTCGATTCACCATTCACCATTTACGATTCACTAATCATGGAACGTTCACCCAGCGACAGTTATAGCCTGACTCTGCGCGTCAAACTTTCCAGTCGCGCCGGCACCCTCGGCGAAGTCGCGACTGCGATTGGCAGAGCCGGCGGCGACATTGGCGCCATCGACATCGTCAGCGTCGCTCGCGATCACATCATCCGCGACATCACCGTCAACACCGTCTCCAGCGAACACGAAGACCGGATCGTTAACGCGGTAAAGGACATTGACGGCATCGAGGTGATGCAGGTCTCCGACCGCACCTTCCTGATGCACATCGGCGGGAAAATTGAAGTAGTTTCGAAGATGCCGTTGAAGAGTCGCGCTGACCTTTCGATGGCTTACACGCCCGGCGTCGCGCGCGTCTGCGAAGCGATTCATAAAGATCCGGAAAAAGTTTTCAACCTGACGATAAAGAAAAATACGGTTGCCATCGTCACTGACGGTACCGCCGTGCTCGGGCTCGGCGACATTGGTCCCGCCGCGGCGCTGCCTGTGATGGAAGGGAAGGCGATGCTCTTCAAAGAATTCGGCGGCGTGAACGCGTTTCCGATTTGTCTCAGCACGAAAGACCCGGACGAGATTGTGCGCACTGTGAAAGCGATCGCAACCGCTTTCGGCGGTATTAACCTCGAGGACATTTCCGCGCCGCGTTGTTTCGAGATCGAGGCACGACTCAAGGAAGAACTCGACATCCCCGTGTTTCACGACGACCAGCATGGCACCGCGGTCGTGGTCCTCGCGGCGCTGATCAATGCTTTGAAGATCGTCGGCAAGCAGATGAGCGAAATCAAAGTGGTGGTCAACGGCGTGGGCGCGGCTGGTGTCGCGTGCTCCAAGATTGTGATGGCCGCGGGTGTACGCAACATCATCGGCTGCGACCAGCATGGCGCGCTCTATCGCGGTCGTAAGGAAAACATGAATCCGATCAAGGAGTGGTACGCCAACCACACCAATCCCAATGACGAGCGGGGCGCGTTGTCCGACATCATTAAAGACGCCGACGTTTTCCTCGGCTTGTCCGTACCCGGAGTTTTGTCGGTCGCCGATGTGCAGCGGATGGCGACGCAACCGATCGTCTTTGCGATGGCCAACCCGACGCCGGAGATCATGCCGGAAGACGCCGCACCTTATGTTGCCGTGATGGCCACCGGCCGCAGCGACTATCCCAACCAGATCAATAACGTGCTTTGTTTCCCCGGCATCTTTCGCGGCGCACTCGCCTGTCGTGCGCGAACGATCAACGAAGAAATGAAACTCGCCGCCGCGAATGCGATCGCTGCCATCATCACTGACCAGGAGCTGCACCCCGAATACATCATCCCGTCAGTGTTCGACAAACGCGTCGCTGATGCTGTTGCCAAAGATGTGGAGGAAGCTGCGTACGCAACCCGAGTTGCCCGCCGTGATCGCGTCGAACAAAACGAGTTGTGATCAGAACGGCACCCAAGCAGAAGCCCGACCGTCAGGTAGGGCCCAGACTCCAACCTCAAACCCCAACCTTCGTGGCAGCATTCGCCTACCAATATCGCAGACACCTCCTCACCCGGAGGCAAGTTTGGAGCTGAGCCCTCCCTAACGGTCGAGCTTCTGCTTACCGCAATGTGAAGAGACAAGGCAAACTGACAACTCAACCGTGCTACCATCCGCTGCAACAATTCTGATCCGTTACTCCGCAATAAATTCTGGAGACTCCCAATCATGCAAGCAGCCCCCGCCATCACTCGCCGGCGACGTGAACGATGGTTCTACGTGTGTATGTCCATCGCGGCAGTGATCACAGTCTTTGCCGGCTTTGGTCCCACCTATTACCTGCGACCCTTTTACACGACCGCGCCCTTAATGCCGCTGCTTCATTTGCACGGCCTGGTGTTCACGTCGTGGCTACTGTTGTTCGTGACGCAGACCACGCTCGTCGCCGCGCATCGCACTGACGTTCATCGACGCCTGGGGATACTCGGCGGGGTAATTGCGGTACTCATGATTCTCGTCGGCTTCGCCACGGCTGTTATCAGAGCGCAGCAGGGAGCGACGCCGGTGCCTCGCATATCGCCGCTTGCCTTTCTCGTCGTGCCGCTCGGCGACATCTCCGTGTTTGCCATACTGGTAGGAGCGAGCTTTTATTACCGGCGCCGTCCCGACGTGCACAAGCGTCTGATGATGCTCGCCACGATTTCAATTTTGGCCGCCGCCATTGCGCGTCTGCCTTTCGCAATCATGAAGGCAGGTCCGCCGGCATTCTTTGGACTGACTGATCTGTTCGTGATCGCCTGCGTTCTCTACGATCTTGTTACCTTGAAACGCATCCATCGCACCACAGCCTTGGCGAGCCTCTTCATAATTGCCTCCCAACCCCTGCGCCTATTGCTTGCCGGCACCCACGCCTGGCTCGCCTTCGCCGCCTGGTTAACTCACTGGGTGGCTTAGATGTGATCGTCCTTGGACGATCGATTTTGGAGTGCGCCGACCTGTCGGCGCTTTAGTCGTTTGCGAACCTGTCCAAGCCCAGTACCAAGCAGAAGCCCGACCGTCAGGGAGGGCCCAAACTCCAACCCCAAACTCCAACCTCGTACTCCAACCTTTGAGGCAGCATTCGCCTACCAATATCGCAGGCGCCAAATAGTCTTCAGCTGGGGGCAAGTTTGGGGTTGAGCCCGCCCTAACGGTCGGGCTTCTGCTTGGTGCCTAGCATCACCGCTTAGCTTGCATCAGCGAAAAGTTTTCTTCGCAACCACACAATGATCAGAATGGTGTGTCAGCGATAAGTTATCCCGCGCGAAGCTCACGTTCGATCTGACCAGCCGCACCGCGCAAATGTTTCTGTTGCTCGCACTCGACCGGTATTTTGAGAAACCAAATCCATAATTCCGCCGCGATTTAGGCGAAGCGTCGAATTTAGTTTCGCTCAGGTCGCGCGGGCTTTTCTAAGTGGGTGGGCCGGGCATGAAGGTCCGACCCTACCGCTAACGGTGAGCGAGGTTGCTGCAGCAGGTTCGTGGTTCGTTCGGTGACGCTGGGAATAAATTCCGTTGGACCCGCTTCCGGCAGAGAATTGATTTCTGTCGCCGTAAGAACTTCCGGTTGTGAAGCCGGCATCGGTGCAGACGATTGTGCCCGAGACCGGGGTGGGCGTGCGGACGAAAGATAGGGGTAGGCAGTCAGAAACATTCCGAGTAACGACAACAGCACGCCGACCACAGTCACCAGCTCATTATGCAGTACCATCTTGCCCACCACGCCGATAGCAACACCAAGGAACATGATGATGAAGGCCCACGGCAGAGACGAGCTGCCGAGGGGTTGGTGACCGGTAATCGCTCTTGAGGGTTTGCCCTGAAACTCAGAGGCGACGGGAATGTCGCTGAGCGGGTTGGTAGTGAGTTGCAAGCCGGCGCCACAGGAGCGACAGAATTTCTGTTCGGGTAAAGTCGGGGAGGAGCAGTTAGGACAAATCATTTGTGTCTCAATATATCAGGTCGTGAAGGATCGCAGCGGGCTGTGAGCGCAGGCATCCTGCCTGCATCTTAAGGGACGAACGTAAGAGCAGGCATGGGTGCCTGCGCTCCCAGAGTGCATCGTTCTTTAAGAAGGAGTAAGAGCAGGCAGGATGCCTGCGCTCCCAGGCCTGCGCTCCCAAGCTGGGCTCCCAGGCTGCGCTCCCAGCTTGGGGCCGGATCTCAGACAGTGGTTGCACGAAATGGGTACTGCAAAGTGTGGCGAAAGTTTTACCCTGACGCAGAAAGCGAATGAGAAAGAAAAATGAATTGGAAATAGGCGCGAACCTAGTCAGCAATTATGCCGGGGCTGGGCTGGCACGGTCGTTGCTAAATATCTCTCCAAACCGATGGGGAGGGAAATATGAAAAAGACACTTGGCGGCGCCGTTATGGCGCTCATGTTTGTTTGCGGAATTATTGCTACAACGAGCACGACGGCCGACGCGCAGTGGCAACGAAATGGTAATTACGGCGGCTACAACAATCAACAGCAACAGGTTCAGGCAGGGTTTCAGTATGGTGTGAACACGGGTGCCAGCGATGCGCAAAACCGGCAGAGCTATAGCCCGCAGCGCTCACATTATTATCGCGACGCTAACAACCAGGCGTTCCGCGAAGGGTTTGTGCGTGGTTATGATCAAGGCTATCGCCAGTATGCGGGTGCGTATGGCAACAACGGTGGCTATCGCAACGATGGCGCCTACGGCAATGGCGGTTATGGCAACGGTGGTTATGGCGGGTATGGCAACGGCGGTTACAACAATCAGGACCTCAACCGCGGTTACCAGCAGGGTATCAACACCGGCGCCAGCGACGGACGCAGCAACAAGAACTACAGTCCCGAGCGTTCGAAGTATTATCGTAGCGCCCCGACGCAGTCTTTTCGTGAAGGCTTTGTGCGCGGCTACGACGAAGGTTACCGGCAGTATGCCCGCAATCGTAACTATCGCCGGAGTAGCACTGCTGCTTCGATCCTGGGCCAGATTTTTGGCGTAACTCCATAACGGAAATCAGTGAACGAGGGAA
>JAVEEA010000065.1 GCA_030840675.1 Pyrinomonadaceae bacterium | reverse complement strand
TGCTACTTGCTGTTTGCTGATTGCTACTCCAATACTCCCGAATGATGTCATATGGCTTCTTGTCGTACTGCGGCGTGAACACTGCCAACAACTCATGCGCGCTCTTGCTTTGGTAGAGCGGCTCGATTAGCGGCTGGACGATTGAGACCGTGCCGTCGTAGCTACGCGTATCACTCCAGGCTTCAAGATAATGCGACTCCGGAATGTGCCAGTGACAAAGGCGGGAAGTCTCGTCTTTGTACTGGCTGAGATGTACGCGCAGCTTCGTCTTGAACAGGCGCGTTTGATCGAGCTTGAGATCGGCGGGCGTGTTGTAAACCGGGTTGCCGCCAATGATCACCAACATCTCAACGCTACCACCGTCAATGTCGTTAACCAACTCCTGCAACGACTGCCGTTGATCGACCGAGTTGGCTTCAATCGGGTCTGTGTAGAAAACAGTCGTGCCAACATTTCCGAGCGCGGCATTCATCGCATGGGCCAGCGCGTGAATCTGCGGCGGCGCTTCCTTGCCCGCGATCACAATGCTCGCGCCTTTGTGTTGCTGCAGGTCGCGCGCGATGACGTCTAGACCGTTGAGCGAAACGGTTCCAACGTCATTCTTGACTCCAATACCGGCGGCAACCATGCTCGCCACCTTCAATAACTCGCTCGGCTTTACTGACCAATGATGATCGGCCGCCGCGCCCGTGGTTGTCGGCGTGGTCTCGACCACGTACAGCCGGCTCATCTCCTTCTTGCCTTGGGTGATGCGCCGTCGCGCCGCGAAGTCGCGTGCGTACTTCAACGTTCCCGGATGGGCCGAAAGGAAATCAGCGTCGAGCGAAAGAATGCGATCCGCTTTGCTGAAGTCGTAGATCGTGTTGACCGGCTGACCGAAAGCCATCACGGCCCCAGCGCGCGCGTTGTCGTTGTTCACCGGCTCATACTGATGCCACCTAGCTTGCGGAAACTCAGTCAGGATGCCCTTAAACTGCGCCGCGAGCGTGGGCGACGTGACGGTTTCGGTCAGGAACCGGATGCCCGCACCTTGCTTCGGTCGCTGCTCATCGAGCGCCGTGCGCAGTTCACCGACGAAGGTGGACCAGGTGCGCGACTCTTCACGATAAAGCGGAATTTGTGAACGGTCCGGATCGTAAAGCGTCAGAACCGAGGCCTGCGAAAAAATGTCGGTCGCACTCGAGCCGCGGTCAGACGGATCGCCGTTGCGGCTGTTTGGGTGATCGGGATTACCTTCGAGCTTGGTGGGCCGGCCTTCATTGCTGCGGGCCAGGAGCGGCGTCGCAATGCCGCCGAGTGACGAAGCGGTCGCGTAAAAGAGCGCCTTACCCGGTATCATTTCCTCGGGGGTCTTAACGTTGGGAACAATTTTTTCCGGCGCCTGAAACGCGCAACCGCTAAGTCCCGCAAGGGCCATCGAAGCGCCCATCAACTTCAGGAACGTGCGGCGCTCGACGGGATCATTCCACTCTTCGGCCTGTTGCGGATACTCGCGTGAAACAAACTCGCGAAACTCGGGCGCGTCGGCAAGTTCTTCCAGACTGCGCCAGTAGCTCTTGCCGGGAGCGCGGTTGTCCGGTCCGTCTGCTTGCTGCGCGAGTACGCGTTCCCGCATCAGCTGGAAATTTATGTGTCGATCTTCAGACATTGGCTAACTCAGTCTCTGGTTTTGCTCGCATCGGCGTTGTATCTGGAGGCGGCGGGCGAGGGCGCCCGCGTTCCCATGGCTAACGATGACAGGTGGAACAACTCGTCAACACCTTCGCCGGTTGAATGTGATACTCAGCCACACGCTTCTTGCCTTCGGCGATTTGTTCTTTCGTCGTATTCTGCTGCGGCCACTCCATGTCGAAAATCTTTTCCCTGGGCCGCACAAAGTTTTCCGGGTTGCGATGGCAACCGAGACACCATTCCATCTGCAGCGTCGAGGCCTGGTAAGCAATCGGCATCTGATCGACGCGGCCATGGCAGGTCGAACACCCGACTCCTTTGTTTACATGAATGCTGTGGTTGAAATAGGCGTAGTCAGGCAGGTCATGCACCCGAATCCACTCGATTGGCTGGCCCGTGCGAAAGCTGGCGCGCACCGGCTCCAGGTAAGGGCTCTCCGCCCAAATCTGTTTATGACAATTCATGCACGTGCCGGTTGCAGGCATACCCGCGGACGCGGCCACCTCGACCGACGTGTGACAGTAACGGCAATCAATGCCGTCGTCGCCCACGTGGTGCTTATGACTGAACTGGACCGGCTGCTGTCGCTCGACCCACTGTCCCGTGTTCCATGACGAACGATTCAGTTCCGCGGTCACCCACAACCCGGCCAGGAGAATAAAGACCGCGCCATAGATCGTCAGCTTCGCTAGTGCGTTCGTACTGTGATGAAAAATCTGTGGCATCGCCGCGGCTTGCTAATCTGTACTCACTAAATTCCGCGATCCGAGCATCATGGAATTCGCTCTGGTCCAAAAACCGAAACTGCAACGACAGACAAAACTACAGAGTAAAACCACCCGTCCAGACAGCGCGGTTCCACAAACCCGCCTGCCGCCAAACCACTTTTACAAGGTGTGCGCCTACTTTAGCAGAAGCCAAAAAAATTTCAAATTCGCTCACCGAAACCAATGGGAAAATCAAACAGCAGGCGTTTCAAAATTGTGACTGTGATCCCATAGTGACGATTGCTGGGCGTCCCCGGAGGTCCAGAGAAATAGCACCATACGGATGGCAAAAAGATGACCCGCGCAGGAATGTCCCGACACAGATTCAGGCAGACTTGTAGTTGGGATTACTTAGGTGATCGCGGCATCGCGCGCGAGCATGGCGGCGCCGATCGTGGCAGCATCAGCTCCCAGAGCGGCCAGCACTATTTGAGTGGCTTCGAAGCACGGTTGGAAAGCACGACGCTTGGCTTCCTGGATAATCGGTTTGAGAATCAGATCGCCCGCCTGCATCACGCCGCCGCCCATCACGATGCGTTCAATATTCAGCAGATTTATGATGCTCGCGACTCCGGTGCCGATATATTTTCCGGTGCGCTCGATCATCATCGAGGAAAAATCGTCGCCCTCTTTCGCCTCGCGCGCCATGTCGTCGGCAGTAAAGTTTTTGTTCATGGCCAGGCGCGAAAGCGAAGACGTCGAATCGCGATAAAGTCGTTCATTGGCGCGACGTACAATGTTGGGAGCAGAGGCCACGGTTTCCAGACAGCCGGTGTTACCGCATTCGCATTCGGAGCCATCGGTGTCGATAGTGATATGGCCCACCTCGCCGGCAAAGCCCGATGCGCCCGTCCAAAGTTTGCCGTCGATAATGATTGCGCCGCCGATTCCTTCGCCGATGGTGATGTAGAAGAGGTCACGACTGCCGCGACCGGCGCCGATCTTGAATTCGCCGTAGGCCGCCGCGTTCGCATCGTTTTCGAGTTCGAAACGCAGGCCAGTCGCGGCCATTAACTCAGCGTGCAGGTTTTCGTGAACGATTCCCGGCAAGTCGCGCGACGCAATGACGCGATCGGTCTGCCGGTTAACCAGGCCCGGTATCGCGATTCCGACTGCCGCAACATTGGTCGCGGTCTCGCGCAATTCGCCAACCAGCCGGGCCACCTGTCCCACCAACCCGTCAGCCTGCAACTGCGCTTCGCGACGTTCGCCGACAACACCGTCGTTGTTGACGACCGCGGCCCGGAGTTTTGACCCGGAAAGTTCGACTCCAATGAAGCTTGAATCCGATTGAGGGGGCATTGCGCGTGAAAGCCTTCCGCTAATTAGTTAAGTAACTGGCTGAACGAGCGAAGCATAATCGAGGGTACTGGGGCTGTCAAACCTGTCTTTCTGCGTGTAGAATAAGCCCCCGCGCTTTGAGGTTCGTCTCAGGATTGGCCCTTTTTGGACTTTGAGCTTTGTGCTTTGAGCTTAGCGCGTGCCGCTGGCGAGTCCACAAATTCAAAGCTCAAAGTTCAAAGCTCAAAGTTCAATTCATGCATATTCGTTCCATACTCGTGCCGACTGATTTTAGCGAGTGCGGTAACTATGCCCTTTCTTATGCAGCGGAGCTGGCGCGTACTTTTGGAGCAGGCCTCGTCTGCGTGCACGTGATTGAACCCATGGTGCCGACAGTGGGTTACTCCGGAATGACGGAGCCCTTGCCGCTGGCCGACATTTCCGATCAGATCGAAGACTCCGCCGAGCGCGAACTACCAAAACTGGCGGGATGCGAAGCGTGTGCGGGATTGGCAGTTGAAGAAATGATCGTACACGGTGAAGCGGCCTCGGAAATTGTACGCGTGGCTCGGGAGCGACAGGTTGATCTGATTGTAGTCTCGTCCCACGGCCGCACCGGGTGGGGCAGAATTTTGTTTGGTTCAACCGCCGAAGCGGTGGTGCGTCACGCTCCCTGTCCGGTGTTGGTAGTGAAACCGTCGCAGGAAGAGTTCAGTAAGCAGTAAGCGGTAAGCAGGAATGTAGTGGTTCAAATGGGTTGCCAAGCCGGACCTTTCACCGCTGCTCACTGCTTACTGCTTACTGCTCGCTTCTTAATCATGCATCTCGACTTCCTTTACGACTTCATTGGCCGCTTTGGTCTCTACGCAGTTTTTATTCTCGTGATGATCGAGGGTGACCTCACCCTCCTGCTAGCCGGCGTCCTGGCCCATAGCTACTTTTTTGGTGAACATAGTTTTGCCTGGGTGCTCTTGGCCGGCACGCTCGGCGGTACCGCCAGCGACAACATCGCCTATCTCAGCGGGCGGGAATTTCGCAAGGGTGTTCGCAACCTTCGTTTCTATCGCGCTGCCAAGCCGCGCATGGAACGTTTGACCAGCAACTTCGGCGGTCTCTCGATTTTCCTTTCCAAATATATTTATGGTTTGCGCTGGGCGTCCTGCCTATTTCATGGCGTCGGGCGCATGCCATATGTGCGCTTTGTGCTACTGTCGCTGGCGAGTTGCTTTGCCTGGGTTTTTCTGCTGAGCGGCGCGGGCTACTTTTTCAGCGGGGCAGTCATGCGGCTCATTGGCGATTTTCAAAGACTCGGCAAAGTGCTGCTCGTGATTGTGGTAGTTGGCATTGCCGCGTTTTATCTGGCGGAACGTTTTTGGTTGTCGCCGAAAGTCGAAGAAGCCGATCCCGAACGCTTGCAGGAACTGGAGCAGGTGGCCCAGGAGAAGTTTCAGGGCCTCAAGCAGGAAATTCAAGAGCACATTCCCTTTAAGCAGGCGCGTCAGGAAGACGACGAAAAAGCTACCAAGAAACGCGCTGCCGGAAAACGGGACTAACTCTCGAAGTTGAATGTGAGCTTGACTGGCCCGGTTCAAGCCGGGTGTGCTGAGCCAGAACCTGGTTGGTATGCTGTACGACCTACTTTGGAAAGGACCGATGATAACTGAGTGATAATTGAATCTTCCGCACCGTCGCGCGTCGATCTTGCCGGGGGCACGATCGACATCTGGCCGCTCTATTTGTTTCATCCCGGCGCCGCCACCGTAAATTTCGCTACTTCCCTGCGGGCACATTGCCAAATCAAAACGCGCGACGACGGTCGCATTGTGCTCGAATCGCGCGATCGCAAGCTCGCGTTTGAAACCGAACTCGCCGCCGTCGAAGATCTCGCCCGCGAGGAACGGCTCGAACTGATATCCAAGCTGGTCCACTTTTTCAAACCAACCACAGGCTTTCATTTAGTCGCCAACAGTGAAGTGCCCGCGGGCGCCGGCATGGGCGGCTCGTCAGCTTTGGCCATTGCCTGCATTGGTGCACTCAACCGTCTGGTCGGCGACCGCTACCCCAGCGGCGAATTCATTACCATCGCCGCAAATATCGAGACCACCGTGATTCGCGTGCCCGCCGGTTTTCAGGACTACTACCCTGCACAGTATGGCTCCGCATCCTGCGTCCATTTCCGCACCGACGCTATCGAACGCGAGGGTTTGGAAATCGACGTTGCGAAACTCGAAAGCCGACTTGCGATCTGCTACACCGGCGAGCCGCGCCTGTCCGGGACCAACAACTGGGAAATCTTCAAGCGTCATATCGACGGCGACACGACCTTGTTTGAACTCTTCGATGGGATTCGCGATTCGGCGTTGCGTATGCGCGCTGCCCTGCTCGCCGATGATTGGGGTGCGGTCAGCGAAACGATGCGCGCAGCCTATCCCAACCGCAAACGGCTGGCGCCTGGGGTCACTACGCCGCAGATGGAAAAGCTGGTCGAAATTGCACTCGCTAACGGCGCAGAGGCGGCAAAGGTTTGCGGCGCTGGCGGTGGCGGTTGCATCGCGTTCCTGTGTAGCGAAGGACGAAAGGCGGACGTCGAACGCGCGTTGAACGCGGAACCCGGCGTGGAAGTCCTCGACTGGAAATTCTCAACTGAGGGCCTGACAATTCATCAGTCGTAACACCTGTTTCCGGGCAGCCCACCCAAGCAGGCGCCCAAGCAGGCGCCCAAGCAGAAGCCCGCGCGTCAGCAAGGGCTCCGCAGCAGAAGCCCGCGCGTCAGCAAGGGCTCCACTCCTCTAAGAAAAGCTCGCAAAGAAAATACTTTGCCCTTGCCTCCGCGCGGCTTGGCACCCAAGTTTACAGCAGCCACTGGCGCCGGTTCGCGTAGTAAGCCGGCGAACGGTCCGGGTAGCGCAACTTATATTTTTGATAACGTGTCAGCAGTTGCGCGTATCGTTTATCCGAGGAGCGAAGCGGTCGGTGTGGCAACTTGCGCAGGTGGTCCTCAATCTTCGCCAGCTTGCGCGGCGAGAAACGCCAATCGTAGTTTCCCAGGTCATAAAGATTCGTCACGCCGTACCCCTTGATCCGGCCAGTAAGATCCACGTAAGGGTCGAAGTAACTCCAGGTCAAATCTCGTAGTGAACGAAACAGCGGTTTCCGTCCATGCAGGCCAATGTCGCGCGAACGGCCAATCGACCCCCACAACCCCTTCTCCTGGAAAACGAAAATAACGTGATCGAGCAGGTCTTGAGACTCGAAATCCAGCAACAGCGGCGGGTAGCCATGTTGTTCAAGAATCACCGCGGCGCCAACCGCGGCTTCCAGGCAGTGGGCTTCGTGAGCCTTCACCATTTCACGAAACGAGCGCAGCGTGTCGCCGTTGCGTTCCCAGTTGTACGGCATCCCGGTGAAGAAGCGTTGTACCCGCGCCGGCGTAGCGAGCGATTCGATCAGCCGCCACTCCTTCTTCGTGAATGCTTCTCTGCCGGGTCGCGAGTTCATAGCCGCAGACCATTAGCAGATGAACTGTCGAAACGCAAAACTCGAGGTTGGGAGAGCCCTCCCTAACGGTCGGGCTACTGCCCCGCTCGGTACTGCCCCGATCCCGACTGCCCCGCTCGGTACTGCCCCGATCGCGACTGCCCCGCTCGCGACTGTACCGACGCACCCGCTTTCAAGCGGGCGCTTGCTTCGCATTTGGTAAAGAGTTAAGAATTGCAGGTAGAAAGCATGAAGTGCGGACCCGGAATGTCCTTCTTGAATGGAAAGCCAACATGGAACTACAAACTTCCGCTCGGCCGTTGAGCCGCGGTGAGAAAGAAACTGAAACAGAAGCGGCACGCCTGGTCGAACATGTCGAGGAGGCATTGGCTGCCGTAGCTATTCGTTCCCAGTTAGAAATTGATTCTCTGGAGGTGATTGCGGATCGCATTGAGCGGGCGGCCCGGGACCTCTCGACGGCGCTCCGAGAGTTAGCTGAGCAACGCCGCGCTGAAGCTAGTGACGACTGACGCGAACTGTTAGTCCGAAAAAACTACCAGACTAGAACAACAAGCGGGTTATTGAAGTCCTGCACGCCGCCTCTGCGAATGCTGCCCCTGTAGTCGTCGCGTCTGAGCGAGCGCCCGATGCTCGCGCTGCCGTTTAGCTTCACGATCCGGCTTAATGCCCCAGCGGTAAGTAACTATTGCGGAGATAGCGAGAAGTGAAACTCCAAAACCAACTGCCAGTAAATCCATAATAAATCATCCGTTCCGAGAATTTGCCTGCCCTCGTCACCGCGGTGACTGAATCTTGCGGACGAACCGATGGCCAGATTTGCGAGGCAAGAGAGTGGCGCGCATGTGTTTCGGAGTCGTGGCGAGGGAGTGAAAGTTTCTTGCGGAACCGCAGGCCTAGTTCAGCCCGGCGGCCAGTTCAATTCTCGCCCGCCCAGCACGTGCACGTGTAAATGAAACACTGA